>NZ_LWGG01000332.1:0-14772 GCF_001635365.1 Oleiphilus sp. HI0128
GTGACAAACGACAGTTTGTGGTGGGGATGCTCTCTAAAGCCTCTAACCTGATCTTTCAGAGAAAGTTGGATCAACTTGCAGAGGAATTTCATCGCTTACATGTAGAGGATGAAAAGTTGCCTGTTAAAGAGCGATTCGGTACTAGTGTTGTCACAGGTATGCGTCGATGGGAGCCTTTGGCTTTTGAGAAGATGCGCAGAAAAAAGGATCTGCGAAAGTTTTAGTATTGATGGGGTAGTTTGAGGTGTGGGCTGATCTATGAAAACCGAGTTCATAGATCAGCATTGGTTTCGTTTTTTAGGGTGTTTTATGAACGCTTTGATTGAAGCTTTCGTGATAACACCGCCGCGATGAGCAGCAATAACATCATCCAGGGGCTAGATGAGCCTCCACCAGAGCTCGGGTAAGCGCGGGTGTTGTTGAAAGCTGGTTGATGGGCATCTTTACGATGGTCTCTTACCGGCTGGCTTGCGCGTTGTTGTTTAGCCTGCAATTCTTTCTTTACGCGTTTGGCGTTATCTCTTGAAATGTTAAGCTGCTTGAATACCTCTTCTCTCACAACAATCATCGAAGTGTAGTCGGTGACTAAACCATATTGTTTGGCAATGTCGATGATGGCTTGTTTGGCATCTGCATCTTCGCCTAGATAGTCAATTTTATTCTGCAATGCTTCAATGCTCGCGAACGCCCATAACCTTTCTATCTCAGGGTTGAGTTCACTTTGTTTTGGGAAGTCAAAAGACGTTGTGTAGGTTTGTTGTTGGCCTGACATTTTGCCTTTGATTTCAACCGTTGCTTTACCATTTCCCCAGTAATGTCCGAACAAGATAAGCTGCTGACCTCGGTACACAGAACCGATACGGGCGGGTGTAAGGTTTTTAACCTTAACGCCGTCAATATCAACTTCGACATCATGAAAGGCTTCGTGAGTTAGTTTTTCGGTAGCGATCATTAGCTTGCCAACGATGTCATCACTATTGGATACACTCATTGCGAAGCCGTTAGAAATTTTTGTCATGCTATCGAGTAGTGGTCTATTAGCACTGTTGCCCATCACAAAGGTAAAGAGTCGTACATCATATTGTTCGAGTAAGCTTAGAAAGGATTTTTTCTCCGTGGTGCCGATATTAGCAACGCCATCGGTGACTAAGATGATGGCACTCGCGCGATCAGAATCGAGACCTTTGATGCCTTTTTTCAGGCCGTCGTATAAATTTGTGCCGCCATTAGGGGTCGTCGATTCAAGTGATTGTGTATATCTTGATACATTCTCGGCTGTCGCAGGGGTGTAACCTTGTGTGATCTCACTTGCATTGTTGTTAAATAGGATGATGCGAAAACGGTCATTTGGATTTAGCTTGGAAAGCCCTTTGTTAACGCCTTCGATAAGGCTGTGGTATTTTCCCTGCATTGAGCCTGAGTAGTCCAGTACAAAGATCCAATCTCGCCCCAAGTTGATTTTACTTAAGTCATCCCCCGGGGTGATGGTCATCATAAAGGTTCCTTTGTCTTTTCCGGGTTCTTTGTGTGTGACCATATCAATCGAGCCTGGCAGGCCTTGTTGATGTCTCCAGTAGACCACGATATCTTGATCGAGTTTAGTGATTGATTGCTTTGCTGTGATTGGGTTTGAGTCTTCTTCGTTTTGTGCGGCCTGCCCATTCATCATGGATATATGCCATGCCTGATTCGTGTTTGAGGTGACAATTGCCTGCGGATGTTTCGGAAGACGGACATCGTCAATAGGGTAAGAGGATCTTATATTCATCTTGAAGCTGAATGCTTCGGTTACCACTTCGTTGTAGCTCCAAAAGGCCAACTTTTCTTCATCGACGCCACCATCTTCAAGTGGGTAGACATAACTGCCAATGCCATGGTCTGAATGGACAGCTTGAATGTAGACTAATCGGATTTTGACATCTTGCTTTGGCAAAACCGGGTAAACGGCACTATCAAAAGATTTATACTCATCCTGTTCTGTTAAGGCGGTTTCTCTGCCTTGTGCTTTTTCTTGCTCATAAATCTCGCGAGCTTGTTTTTTCTCAAGCACCTCGCCAGTCACAGCTTTACCGTCTATCCAATAGGTGAACTCTCCTACCGCTGCTTTTTCTGGAATGGGGAAGGAGTAGATTGCTTCTAGCGTGGTGTCATTCGGGTTGAAAAATAATTGTGTTACTGAAGTAATGGCATAGCCATCCTCGATAGTGACATCTACATGGTGTTGTTTTATTTCCAACGCTGGTAGCTGACCGTTTGCGGGTGACATGAGTCCAGCGGCCTGCGACATCATGCTAAATGCGAATAATAGGGTAAAGCTTATCAATTCTAAGAAGTTTGGTTGTCTGTTCATAATGCTCTCCATTTGTTGGTTTGTGGCAAC
This sequence comes from Oleiphilus sp. HI0128, assembly GCF_001635365.1. Lineage (NCBI taxonomy): Bacteria > Pseudomonadati > Pseudomonadota > Gammaproteobacteria > Oceanospirillales > Oleiphilaceae > Oleiphilus > Oleiphilus sp. HI0128. The sequence goes on from NZ_LWGG01000332.1 coordinate 2,381, forward strand.
AAGCGAAAGCAAAACTAGATGGTGATGAACGGATACTCAATAAAAAACGACTAAGTCTAATAGCAAGAGCCTGAGGGTATTAGATAACGATACTTTTCCATATTTTTATACAAGGATTGTTTTGTTGTAGTCACTCAAAACTATTTATCACGCAAACGCAAAATGCGTCCACTGTCGGTGGAAAGGTAAATCCAGCCTTCAGGACTTTCGACAACTGCTCGAATGCGTTCGCCCAGGCTTTCAAGTAATCGTTCTTCAGCGATAGCCTGATACTGCTTGTTGAGCGATACTCGGTTTAGGTGTGTCATCTTTAGTGCACCTGAAAAGAGGTCCCCTTTCCATTCCTTGAAGGCTTTGCCTGAATAAACGATCAGACTCCCTGGCGCAATGGAGGGAACATAATATTTAACGGGTTGCTCCATGCCTTCTTTATGAGTGCTTTCACCCACAGAAATTGGCCCCCAGTATTCCTTGCCATAGGAAATGATGGGCCAGCCATAATTTTTGCCTGGTTTAATCAGGTTTATTTCGTCACCACCTCTTGGTCCATGCTCGATAGACCATAAAACAGACTTGTCGGGAGTAAAAGCTAAACCTTGTGGGTTTCGGTGCCCGTAAGACCATATTTCGGGTAGGGCGCGGGCTAGTTGAGTGAAAGGGTTATCTTTAGGAACCGTGCCGTCTAAATTTAATCGAATGATGCTTCCGGCATGATTGCTTAGGTTTTGCGCGTCTTCCCGTTTGCCTCGGTCACCGACGCTGAAAAATATGTGCCCCTGATTGTCAAAGGCAATACGGCTACCAAAGTGTCGGAAGGTATCGCTATCGCCTTTCGCTACGAATAGCTCACGCCAATGCCTTAGCTGCTGATTCTCTGTGAGTTGGGCGCTGGCAAGGGCTGTCGTTCCCTTTCCATCATGTCTTTTGCTATAACTAAGATAAATATTCTTTGATGAGCTGAATGTTGGGCTTATGGCAATATCAAGAAGGCCACCTTGGCCTTTGGCAAGCACGTTCTTAAGCCCTTGGATAGTTGTGAGCTGCTTTGTTTGAATATCCAAACTATAAAGCCGGCCACGTCGTTCGGTAATTAATAGAGTGTTGGCATCCAGAAAAGCCAGTCCCCAAGGAATATTTAAGCCTGAGTATAGTTCTTCCAAAATGAAGTGAATCTGGCCACTTTGCCCTTCAAGGATAGTGCGGGAAAAGCTTGGGCTGGCAAAGCTTATGAAGAACGCAAGACTAATACATGCAATGAAATTGTACATTTTAGGGAACTCCAATAGCTTCAGCATTCAATCAAGGCAAGTTTTAACCCCTTATCAGGCTCCAGTTCTTTTATTTCATCACTAAGCGCTAAAGGCGTGATAGATCTTACATCCTCTATCGTCTCTCGTATGTCGCGTTCAAATTCTGAAAAGGTTACTTGTTGATTGTTTAGGGCCGCTAAGATAACTCCGCCATCCTTTAAGTATTTGGTGCAGCGACGTAGTAGTTTCTGATAGTCAGGCCAGCCTCGAAAGGAGCCTTTATGAAAAGGCGGCGGGTCGAGAATGATTATGTCGAACTTTGACTGCTTGGCAATTTGGCTGTTTGACTTAAGAATGTTCTTTTTCCAAATCGATACTCTTTCATCCAGTAGATTATTTATCTGATGATTTAATTGTGCGGTTTTGGTGGCGCTACCGCACATATCAATATTAACTACTTTCTTTGCGCCACCTTTCAAAGCAAACAAAGAAAATACCGAGGTATAAGAAAAAAGGTTTAGAACACGTTTGTTTTCGGCGTGTTCAGCAAGCCAATGCCAGCCACTTCGCATGTCTGGAAACACGCCTGTGTTGCGGTTTTCGCCTAAACTAACCTTACACAAAAGATCCTTATCAAGTGCTGCATTAAACTCCAAAGGCAGTTCAGGCTTATTGCTAGTTCGTGTAAACAAAACCTCATTTTCCACATCGGGCCAAGGCCGGGATTGGAGCAATACGCTTTGAATAAACTCATGCTCTTCAAAGATCTCCTTAATGACGGAAAGCTCATTGTTGCTTAGCTCACCTTCATAGCATTGGACAAATAAAACGGGTGGATACCACTCAATATTGAGGTTCTCAAATGAGGGAAAAAACCGACCTCTGCCATGGAATACTCGGCAAACCTGTTCAGGCGATTGTCTAAGGTTTTCACCTAGTTCTTGCTTTAGGAGGTTCTGTACAGTAGTCATTGCAGAAATTTTGGTCCGGCTCAGTGATTGTTCAGGGGATTCTATAAAAGAAATGATGGTAGATCTATTTTTATGATTTTGGCCGCGAAAGAAGAGCAGTTAATTAAATCATAAAGAGAGAGTAAGAGAACCTATAAGGCGAATACCTTATAGGTTGTATGGAAAAAGAAGTCGTTAAGCAATACTGCGCCGCCTCATTAAACCTATGCCAAATAAACCAAACGCTAGTAGGGCAAACGTTGAGGGCTCAGATACGCTAATCACGCATTGATTGGGGTCGGTTTGTGGGTCACAGGAACCTATGCTGATTGAGAATACGTCATCGGGAAAAGCAAACTGCGTATTCTGGCCATCAGGACTTAGAAATATTGCTCTGTCCAAGTCGCTACCGGTCACATTGTACAGGTCGATAAATAAGTCTTCAGGGTCGAAGCCGATGATGACAAAGCCATCGGTACAGCAATTCACCCAATCCAAATCAATATTGATAGAGCTAGTTGTACCCAGTGCACTATTACCTCCTTCATTTGGGTCATCTAAGAATGCCAGTGCTGCGGGTGTAGAAAAGTCAATGCTGGCATTAAAAGAGCCGCCTCCACTTCCATTTGGTCTTTCAAGAATTACCCCAAAGCTCAATTCATTGGTAAGCGTATTCACATGAGAAAATATCTGCAAGGCGTCAGCTTCTAAGGGGATGGGGGTTGTGGTTCCAGGGTAAACCGGGTTCGCTGATGCTGCCCAAGGGCTACCATAGTTGTAGAAATCAGTGCCTGTTTCTGCACTGTCGAAAGTACCTAGCAAGAACTGAGAGCCATTAAAGTCAATATCCAATACTGCAGCCGAAGCAATTGAAGAAGACAAGGATAGAACGACAGCTGTACACAAATGCCAAATAATGTTTTTCATTGTCTGTTTCCTTCCTATTGTGTTGGTTTTATTGTGAGTTATTGATCAAAAAATACGCAGGAAATAGACCAGATTCTGTAACTTTAGTTATTACAGTAACTTGTCCGCAAGGCTATAAAGGTAGGTTTCAGAACGTGTAAAACTCTTCGACACTATTTGTCATAAAAGTTGGTAAAAAGTGGCTATTCATAATGAGGCTGGCCCGCTATTAAAATTTGAATTGGTTCACGTATTAACGAATCGAGTCGATTGGTAGAATATAGCGTTATATTTCTAAGTATTTGTAATTGCAGAATAAAATATTCAATTCTCAAGTGCTTTGTTTATTCCCCCTGCTTGGGGAGGGGGGAATGTTGAAATGGCTAGTTTAGAATGTGAGTGCTCAATTGCACCCTTATTTAGTCTAAGGTAGCTGTAAAACATTGTGTTCTTTGGGCTATAAAAATAAATATATTAAGATATCCAAGGGGATAACCATGCCGGGTTTAGTTAAGAAAACCATCACCGTGCTTGTGGCCGCATCCGCAAGCATTGCCAATGCTACGATTGACCTTTCAGGCTTACCGGGTGAATTTCCTCACCAAGAAGAAGTTTGTGCCAGTGATTTAGCGAGAGAAGCCTTACGCGCCGAGTCAGCGTCTCAGGCCTTGAATACGCCGTTCATAGATATGATAAAGGTGGGTGATGAGCTTGTCTGGACTCGTATGGGGACTCAAAGCCCGGTACTTGTACCTGGCGATATTGTCACGCTAATCGGCTCAAACTTCGGTGCAGGTGTGGATATAGATTTTAGCAAAATCATGCTGGGTAATACCCGTATTCTTGAAACTGATTTACGTATGTTTGATCAGAAGCTTGCTGTGTCAGATCAGGTTAATTACGAAACAGAGCAGCAAGTTGATGCATGGGATAAAAACGTTATTAGCTGGCAAGATGACCGTATTGTATTCAGGGTACCTGACCATGCTAGCAGCGGTCCCTTGATTGTGCAGGTACAAAAACGAACGGGTTATAATGAGTCCTTGCTACACCCAGGTTCTCCACATACCGTTATTGATGCACAGACCTCTCGTATTATCAGCGATACGTTTCAGCATGAATGTGACGTTGTGTCACAGCTGAGTGATGCCGTTGCCAGCACGCCGATTGATATAGATGTTAATAACCCGAACTTCTCTGATTTGGTGACAGAAGGTCGAAAGATATTCTGGTCGTACGACTACAATATTGGTGTCGCACATGCGGTACGAAACCTGGATTGGAAGGCGATCTTTAACTATCGTTCGTTTGACCCGGTTAAAGGAGGCTATGCTGACCCGAGAGAGTTGTTTGGCGCCTATAAAACGGTCAGAGGGCAAGTGCCGAATGAAGCGATGGATGATGTTTACTTTGATCCTTACCCAATGCCAACCCCGATCCCCGGCTTCCTCACCTTGGGTTCTGCCAAGCTTGAAGGCAATACAAAAGATACAGGTTGGGTAGGATATCGCTATGCAGAAGGTAATCACCCTTATACAGGGCCGGGTGAATTTGCCGGTTTCAACTGTGCGTCGTGCCACGGTTATCAAATCACTTACCAAAACGTCAATGGCGAAGATGAAACAAAGGTTTTCCCTGGCTTGCCTAACCCTGAATGGACCATGAAGTGGACAGTTTTACAGACGCCGCTAAAAACCTTCAAGGGCATTTATGAGAAGGAGCCAGGGCCAGACTGGGCACCGGAAGAAGAAAAAGTTGCCAAAGATATGTTGATCTATCATATGCCTGCCGGTGCCGGTGAGCATAACTTGGTTAGAATCAAAGGAGAGGGCAGCCATACCGATAATGATTATCAGTTTTCACCGATCGCAATTCCAAATGTGACCAACTATATGTCGATTCGACGTTCTCTGTCGCATACCGAATCCTATGTCGGTTTTGAAGGTTCTTATGTGCATGCAGAAGAGCCGGACGGTGCGCAAGGGGCAATGAGAAAAGCGCCTTTACAAGCCTTAACCGCGTACATGACCCAGCTTGATGAGGACGATGACTTACTACGTGAAATTGGTATGTATCGCTGGTTGAAGCAGAAGGGTTTACTTGTCGACCAAACAGAAACCGGTACAGTCATAGAGACCTATACCGAGATGGTACCGCAGCCGCCTAAGCGGGGCTGGTTTGGTATTAAGATACCTCAACCAGATAAAGAGGTAACGAAAACGCGCGAAATACCAGCATTGCAAGAAGGACAGTTTATTAGCCAGGGCTGGCAGTCCTATCCAAAAGTTTCTGCAGCGATAGCAAGAGGTAAAGAGACCTTCGATCGCGATTGCGGCAGCTGCCACAATGATGGCGTCGGTGCCAACACAAATGAAAAGATGTTGCGTTTGGATGAAGTTGGCAGATTTTTCTCTCCAACGATTTACCAAAAAGAGGTCGAGTCGATTCGCGCGACATTCTTACGTGATATGTACTGGGTGCAGAATCGTGGCTTGCTATCTGACGGTCACGTGAGAAATATGAGTGATCTGGTATCTCCAGCTCGTTGTGATAGCAACTCTGAAATGTACCAACAATATTACACCTTGCATGCACCGGTTCGACCTGCGCCCGGCTCTGTCGATCAGCCGATTACTACACCGGACTTAAATCGCAGAGGCGATGTATTCAGGGTGCCCAAGTCGGACTACATTACCAGGTTGGATCGAGGTTACAAGCGCAACCGCTTTATCGAAAAGCACAAATACTTTAGTGAAGTGTCTTGGGATGACGACCACTACTACTGGGATTACCAGAAGATGCGTCGTGAATTTGGTGTAGATGAAATGGGGACACCTGGCCCGGTTGGTTTACCAGCGACACCACACCCATGGTGTACATCGAATACTGAGGAGGTTTCAGATTTGGTTCAGTACATTATGACGCTGTAAGCTTGAGCGAGTAGACAAAGGCCAGCCCCGATTAGACTAAGGGAATGTTCAATCGGGGCTGGCTAAAGGCTCAGTTTATCTATTAGTCAGTAACGGACAATTCTTTGGTCTTCACCTGCTTAACCAGTGCATTTTTCGCAACTTCGTTTATCGCATATTTTTCAATGCCGGCTAAATGGGTTTTACCAAAATATCGATACCAGTTAATTAGCTTGGCATCGACAGGGAACTCTCCGTCAGACTTTTCGCCTAGCTCTTCAGCTAAGGCTAGTAGCTTGCCATTATGAAAGCGGTATTTGGGAAAACCATAAAAAGAAAACGTGGTCGACAAGGTTAAGGCTGTATCTATATTCTTGTGCATGCGGTTTTTGCGTTTTTTAAAGCCGATTTTTGATCGAACGTCTTGCAATATATCCAGCGGCACTTGAGCTGCTTTCATCGATGCTTCAAAGACAGACTTAGAGACAAAGGTAAATTCTTTCGAAGGCTTTTTAGCCTTAAACAGCTTTGGGTAGGCCTTGTAGTTTGATTGGGCTTCATCAACCATTGCGCGCTTTAGTTCAGCAACTGTCACCGGGTTAGATGAGCTGCTGCAGCATTGGTAAATGTTTGTTTCGCCGGGTGACTTCAGTGCTTTGGTCATGGACAGAATAACGCTATTAGCGACTAAGTCTGCGGGAATAATGTCCATTGCTGCATGCGGGTCAGCAGGGAAGTAAGAGATTTTTCCACGAGCGTAGGCAAATACAATGGCATCGGCAACTTTTATGCCTTCAATCCACCCAGGTACTGGCGCACGAAGTGTACTTTCGATAATTGAAGGTCTAAGTATGACAAGAGAGCTCGTATCTAGTTTCTCTATTAGTAGCTGCTCGCCAAGCCACTTTGTGAAGGTATAAGTGTCATTCCAGCCGTAGCGATGGGCTTGCTCGATCCCCAGGTCAACCAAGGCGTTCTTTTGTTCTTCTTTCGTGCTTGAGGGCAAAAATGCGCGTGCGATTCTGTCTTGTAGTGAATGGATTAAACCTTCGACTAGATAGTGACCTTGTGCATTGCGTGGGACTTTTCGTTTATATGGCCCTGTTGTCTCTTCGTAAATCTCACCTTTGTTTAAGCCATGAACATAGCATGTCGAAACCTGTACAACGGGTGTTCCTTCTCCACGCTGCGATAATTCGATAATATTCTTTAAGCTTAAGGTGTTGATTGCTAGAGCCTTGTCTAGCGGTTCTCTAAAGTCGACACTCGCAGCAGAGTTTACGATGACGTCGATTTTTGAAGCAAGTTCATCAAAACTATCTTCGTCTAAGCCGAATAGCTTATCTGTTAGTTGGCCGCTGACGATGTTAAGTTTTGTCAGACAAAAGTTCTTGAATGCCTGTTCATCTAGGCTCTTTAAGTGTCCAAAGACTGAAGAGCTAAGTACTTCTTGCTCAAGACGTTCCTGAGCTGAATTGTATCGTGCGTTGCCGCGAATGAGTAAATGAATACTGGCAACATCGGGAGTGGATCGAATAATTTTTTCGAGTACAACTTTGCCGAGAAACCCGGTACACCCTGTGATTAAAATATTTTTCCCTTTGAGGGTCTCTTTTACCATTGAAGATTCTTGAGTCATCGCATACCTGCCTAGCACCTGAGTTAATCTGAAAGCCTTATACCCGAGTAAATCACAATATCCCGTATGGGGCTTGTTGTGCCGCAAGATACGGCAAACTATAAACATTTTTGGTGCGTAACTTCACAGTACGAGATGTTCATCACATTAATTTTTAGTAGTAGAGTATATGCACTAATTTTTAGTTTTTGGCTCGTTGTTATTGCTGGAGGCTCGGGTTATTTGAATTGTGATCGAATCCTTTGGTTAATTACTGTACAATCTCGCTCCCTTTGACTACTGCGTCTAATATTCAGTAGTTCCCTTTGCGCCAGGAGTTATCATGAGTTTCAAGCAAGACCTTCAAGCACTACAAAATACCTTAGACAAAAAACGGAATACCTTAGTGGCCGCAGAGAAGCGTTTTAATCAGGTATTGGTCGGGCAAACAAAGCGTGATATCGAGTCTATCAATAAACAGATTTCTGCTTTAAAGCAGGCAAAAGCTTCAGACGTAAGTAGTAAATGCGCTCAACTTAAGGCAATGAAGTTTCATCGAGCGCTTCTCAAAGAAGAGCAGGCAGACATGGGTAAACTCAAGAAGTCTGTGAAAGGGCTTGTAGTCGTGCATCCATTGACGGCGCTCGGTCGAGAGATGGGCGTGAGTGAAGTAACCGGGTATGCTAGAAAAGCGTTCTGATTTTCAAGGTCTTAAGAGTCGTTATTTCCTGAGTGCCATCTCAGCGATGAACCAGGAGTGTGCTGCTAGAACAACCAGAAGCATAATGGCAGTAAGATCGCGGTAAAAATGCCATTGACGATCATTGCAAGAATCGAATAAGCGCCGCACTTGGAACTAATTTCAAAAGCTTTAACCGTGCCAATGGCATGTGCGCTGAGCCCTAGGGCAAGGCCTTTTTCCTCGTCATTTGTAATATTAAAGCGTTTGAACACAAGCGGTGCAATGACTGCACCAAAAACGCCGGTAATCATCACAAAGCCAGCTGCTAAAGATGCGACCGCGCCAGTTTCTTCTGAAACCAGCACAGCAACCGCTGTGGTGACCGACTTGGTGAGCATGGCAAGAATTGACTCGTCACTTGCTTTGAACAAAAGTAAAACGCCTACCGCAAGCAATACCGTCAAAAAACCTCCCAAGCATATTAGGGCGATGAGAGTCTTTATTTTTGAACGCATATGGCGGCCTTCATAAAATAAGGGGATGGCTAAAGCAACAATTGAGGGCGCCAGGAACCAATGAATTATTTGTACTGATTCGAAGTAATCTTGATACGAAATATTCAGTGTTAAGAGCAGCGCGATCATGGTCCCTGAACCGAGGAGTACAGGTTGCAATAAAGGGTGAAGGCCTGACTTAAGGTAAATTCTTCTGACTGCCCAGTAAACGGCTGCTGTTGTTAATATCATAGACAGGTCAAAGAAGTAGGGGAGCTTAAATTCAGACATTAGTTCCACCGCTAAGACTCCTCAAGTTCTTGGCTTTTTTCTAGCTTTTCGATCAGCCAAGGCGTGGTCACTAGGGTAAAGATAACGCTGCTGGAAATTGCTATCAGAATCGCTAGCCATTCTTTTTTTATCAGGTGCCAGTGATCCATAATGCCAATACACGAAGGCATGATTAGCAAAGGAATCAGAATAGTCAGTACTTGGCTGGAGCGGTCTAAAGAGGCCCCTGTTTTGCCCCGTAATACACATATACCGGTCAATAACAGCAGGCCTAGAATCGCACCAGGTACCGGAATGTTAAACAGTTCAGTGACTAATGAAGCGAAGATGCTTATCGCACATAAAATTAGCAAACCAAAGATCATTAATATTTCCTGTGAGTTGGGGCGGCTATTTTACACATATTGGGTCATTAAATTTAAGTTTGTGTATCATGCAAAATAACGTTGCTTATAGAGATAGATATGAAACTCTTTTATTACTTCACCTTATCAATTCCAAGTTTACCCGACTATAATAGCGCCAAAACAATATTCAGGAGTTAAAACGAATGCCTAAAGCAAGTGAAATTAAGAAGAACGCTGCCGTTGAAATGAATGGTGAAGCTTATATTGTTCGCGATATCGAGCGCTCTGTTCCACAAGGCCGTGCAGGCGGAAGTTTGTATCGTATGCGTATGTACAATGTGGCGACAAACCATAAGATTGATGAAACTTTCAAAGACTCCGATATGCTGTCACTTGCAGATTTGGACCGCCGCCCGGTAACTTTTTCATATGCTGATGGTGATGAATACGTTTTTATGGATAGCGAAGACTACTCTTCATATAGTCTGGATAAAGAAAGCATCGCTGATGAGTTATTGTTTATGGCCGAAGATGCGCAAGGCTTGCTGGTTGTGATGGTAAACGAGGCTCCGGTTGCACTGGAGTTACCTAGTACTGTTGAGCTGGAAATTGTAGAAACTGACCCAGCTTTAAAAGGTGGCTCGGCTACCGCGCGTACCAAACCTGCAATCTTAACGACGGGTTTAACGGTACAAGTGCCAGAGCACATTTCTACTGGTGACCGTATTAAGATCAATGTTGAAGAGCGCAAGTTTACTGGGCGAGCAGAGTCTAAATAATTTTTTCGCGTCGGCGTTTGAGATAAAGCCTTTATGCCGATAGGTGAGGCAGGCAAGTAAAAATGCCTGCCTAAAATATTAAATAATTTGTTGAAAAATAGAAGCTTAGCGTCTTTACTTAATGTAAATATTTACATTGAGGGTGGTCATGGCTCGTACAAACTCAGCAGAATCAGTTCGGCAGCATGCGATAGAGAAGGCAAAGGCCGGTTTAGGTATTTCTAGTTGCCCTTATCCTAAAAAGTCTCCTTTTCAGGCTGTGTGGATAAAGGCATTTGTTCGTGAAGCACAATTAGACTGGATAAGTGCCGCCAGCTAAGGCTCGATCAGTAAGCTCGACTCCCAGTAGTGCCCCTTACCATGAAAGCGTTGGTAATATAAATCCGTATAATGTATCACTCGGGTGCCGTAGCCAGGTTCATGGATATAAACCCTGTCGTGGTCGTCATAACCATAGATCACAAGGTAGTGCCCGCTATAATACGGTCCGTATTGAAGCATGACAGGGCTGCCTTGACGTAGTTGAGACCTTATTTCAATCAGGCTTAATGTTCCGCTAACATAGCTATCTAAACCTCCCAAATCCCATAAGAGCCAACTGATGTCATCGATAGTCGGTGTGCTCTCTGTATCTAAATATACATACTGATAGTCTAATAAATCTTGTTGAGAGTAATAAAGTTGGTGGTGACGTAAGATGATTTCAGTTGCCCTTGCCCAACTGCTATCACTTTCTCTATAGGGTGTGGTCTCGATCTCCAGTATATAAGAACCTTGCTGGCTTGTGATATGGCAGCCGGAAATCAGCATTGTGATCGCTATCAGTACCGCCGCTTTGTTTATGCTTTTCATACATACTCCTGCTTGTTTATTAATATCTGTACATTGTGAAACAAGTAAGCTGAATGAAAGCTGAACGTGAGACTTGTGTTTTTTCCTGTCATCCCCGTGAGTTATAAGTTACTGTTAGCGGTATATTCAATGCATTAAATACCTTTCTCATGCCGCTTAAGATTAACGACTACGTCACTATTCCTGATGAAGAGCTTCAGCTCTCTGCTATTCGTTCTCAAGGTGCGGGTGGTCAGAATGTGAATAAAGTTTCGTCTGCCATTCACTTGCGCTTTGATATCAAAGCATCTTCGCTTTCGGATTTTTATAAAGAGCGGCTGCTAGGCCTTAAGGATAGCCGTATCAACAAAGAGGGCGTCTTAGTGATCAAGGCGCAGCAGTTTCGTACCCAAGAGAAGAATCGTGAAGATGCGCTGGCTCGTTTAGTGGCTTTAATTCAAGCAGCAACGGTTGTTCATAAAACCCGGCGGCCAACGAAACCTAGTCGAAACTCTCAGCGAAAGCGCATGGATAGTAAGACCAAACACAGTCGAACCAAGGCGCTTCGCGGTCGGGTTAGAGACTAAACCTATTTAAGTCTTAGTCAGGTTTCTATTTTATATTTCCAATATTCTGGAAGTATGGTTGTGGTGGAGGCAGTTTATCTATAAGCTCCCTATTATGGATATCGAAAATGCAGCAAAACAATTAGAAGCTTTGGGTAATGTTACTCGCCTTGAAATCTTTCGGACTCTGATCCAGGCGGGGCAGAGTGGTATGACAGTGGGCGACATACAGAAAAAGTTGGGTATACCTGCTTCAACCTTGTCACATCATATTTCCAAGCTGATGCAATGCGCTTTGCTTAGCCAGCAAAGGGAAAGTAGAAACTTATACTGCAAAGCGAACTTTGCCAACATGACAGAGTTAATGTCTTTTTTGATGAGAAATTGTTGCTCGGCGGATGAGAAGTCTAAGTCCTGTTTATAGGTGTGGTGAATCGATTGCCACAGCAAGGTGATTTTCTGGCGAATATTCATCAGGGTGCGCGTTGCGAAGCTGGAGAGGTTTCGCTCAGAGAGCAGTATATAATCGATACGATGCGCCCTTTCTTATTAAATGAAGGCATTGCTCTGGCTGGGCTCGACTTTATTGGTGGTTATATTACCGAGGTTAATATTACTAGCCCTTCAGCCATTCGGCAGATCAATACAGTAAGTGATCAGGAAATACAGAAAGTCTTGGTTGATGGCATTGAAGCTAGACTCAAGAATAAATTTGCTAAAGCTTGCTGTGACAGTTTCTACTCAAAAGCGAGTTGAATCTAGCCGGAAT
>NZ_LWGG01000333.1:0-883 GCF_001635365.1 Oleiphilus sp. HI0128
TAAGTCTATTGCTGGCTCCGTTTTGCTTGGCTATAAACTGATTATAAGCACTCATCACTGCATTCAAAGATGCCGTAACAATATCCTCATGAATCGCCACCCCCGAGAAGCGCTGGCCATTGATGTTGACCTGAACATAGGTCACTGCTTCAGCATCGGTCCTATGATCAAGCGCATGTTCAGAATACTCCAATACCTTCATATCACACGAAAATTGCGCATTCATGGCATCAACATAAGCATCCATCAAACCATGTCCCTGACCTGATACATTCACCGAACCTTGAGCAGTAAAGATCTGGGCCTCGATACTGTCATGCGTTGAGCGCTTCATCTCAAAAGGCCCTAGATGCACTGGAGACTGCTGTTCAATATATGTTTCCCTGAAAAGCGCCCAGATTCTATCGGAATCAACTTCACCTCCGCTAAGCTCCGCTTCTTTTTGTACTGCTGAGCTAAATTCCACCTGTAACCAGCGAGGCAAATTCAAGCCATAATCACGCTCTAGGCTATATGCGATACCGCCTTTGCCCGATTGCGAGTTAACACGAATAACCTCCTGATAACTACGCCCCAAATCAGTCGGGTCTATCGGCAAATAAGCAACTTGCCATGGATCTTCTTTTTTACGCACAGACAAGCATTTTTTAATCGCATCCTGATGACTGCCAGAAAAAGCGGTAAACACCAAGTCGCCAGCGTAAGGGTGTCGAGGGTGAACATCTATTTGTGTACACGCCTTAACTGTATGGATAATTTCATCCATATCAGAGAAGTTCAATTCAGGGTCGATACCTTGGCTATACAGATTCATCGCCATGGTAATGACATCCATATTTCCCGTTCGCTCGCCATTCCCCATCAAGGTACCCTCAACTCGTTG
>NZ_LWGG01000334.1:0-1252 GCF_001635365.1 Oleiphilus sp. HI0128
AATATTGGGGTCATAAATATTGGGGTCAGAGTAACATTCACTCATATCCATGTCCGCAATGTCGTGACTGCTAGTATAAACTTGGGCTTATGTCAGAGGCAGGAAGGTGAAGATAGCAGGCTTCGAGAAAGGTAGCACTCTGTGTTCTTTTCGTTAGTCCACCACATGCAGGTTTGGCTGAATAATCTCTATCTTGATAGGGTGCGCCGCGCGCACCGGCGAAGATTGTGCCCTTCGCTGCCAGAAGGTTCCACCATCAGTATGACTCTGCTCCGTGCTAGCCCGCTTGCGAGCCGTGGAAGGCTCTGCTTACTGGTTAGGGGGTTACCTCAATTTATGTTTGTTTGAGCCACAGGGTTCAGCGGTGCGCATGGCGCACCCTATTAGAGTTGTCTGAGTATTAAATGCGGACATTCATGCCTAAGCAACCCTGTCACGCTGGGCCTAAACGCTATTTTAAAACTATAGGCCGAGTTCGGACCATTAAAATGAAGGCGAAGGAAAATCATCCTCGGGTTCGTCCTTCTTAATTTCTTCAAGGCTTAATTCCAAAGCGCTGGACGTGACCATGGTGTCTTTAGACGGTTCACTTGAATCCCCTTCTCCACCATTCGAGTCATTTAGCTTGATCTTCAAGCGAAGGTTATTAGCAGAGTCAGCGTTCTTAATAGCTTCTTCAAGAGATATTTTGCCTGCTTTGTGTAGATTGAATAAAGCGGTATCGAATGTTTGCATCCCTAAACCTTGGGATTTTTCCATAATTTCCTTTATGCCTTCAATCTCTCCACGCAAGATTAATTCGCTGATAGTTGGCGTTCCTAAGAGAATCTCAATGGCCGCCGCACGCTTTCCATCTACTGTTGGTATTAGACGTTGAGAAATAAATGCACGCATATTCAGTGCTAAATCATTGAGTAGCTGAATACGTCGGTCTTCAGGGAAGAAGTTGATAATTCGGTCGAGCGCCTGGTTTGCGTTGTTAGCGTGGAGCGTAGAAATACAGAGATGGCCAGTTTCAGCAAAGGCTAGCGCGTGCTCCATCGTCTCTCTGTCCCTGATCTCACCAATTAGAATAACATCCGGCGCCTGACGCAGAGTATTCTTAAGCGCGGCTCTATAGCTTCGGGTATCAACCCCGACTTCACGTTGGTTTATTACACTCTTCTTATGTTTATGGACGAACTCTACAGGGTCCTCGATAGTGATAATGTGACCACCTGCGTTCGAGTTACGGTGATCTATGAGTGCTGCG
>NZ_LWGG01000335.1:0-284 GCF_001635365.1 Oleiphilus sp. HI0128
ATCTTAGCGAGCGCATCAAAACCATCTGTAGCGGTGATGACGGTACAGCCAACTTTTTTTAGCAGAGTCTCTGCGGTACGACGAATAGTCTTACTATCGTCGATAACCATAATTTTAAGGTTTTCGAAATTATCTTCCATTATCCAGCAGCCTAAGGCACTTGAAGAACAATTAGCGTCGGGTCTGACATGTCTTGTACGCGACGCACTACGATATTCCAAGCCTGAACTTGTCAAACCTGGTATTTACTTTTCACGGTCACGATACAAAATTCGGCGACCATT
>NZ_LWGG01000336.1:0-975 GCF_001635365.1 Oleiphilus sp. HI0128
TTCCCGATGGCAAGGTAAGACAGAAAATGCGCCTTCAGGTAGATTCGTTTCTGCAAGCACCTCGGCAATTAACAAAGCACCCACAGGGGTTAAACTGGCTGGTTTGAGTATGAATGGGCATCCCGCTGCAATCGCGGGTGCAATTTTATGGGCGGCTAAGTTCAAAGGGAAATTAAAAGGGCTGATAAACGAGCAAGGGCCAATCGGTACTCGCTTACTCATGCCTGAATAACCCTTGGCGCGAGCGCTAATATCCATGGGAATAACTTCACCGGCGATGCGAGTGGACTCTTCTGCCGCAATACGAAAGGTATCAATTAAACGCGTCACTTCACCCTGCGCATCCCTGATGGGTTTGCCTGCTTCGATACAAAGCGCTTCGGCTAATTCATCAAAACGTTCAGTAAAGCGTTTAACGCAATGATCCAATACAGCCTGGCGCTCAAATGCCGCCAAACTTGCCATGGGTTTTGTTGCTGCCTGAGCGGCTGCTATGGCTTGATCAATCGCCTGTTTCTCTGCCAATGCAACTGAACAAGCCAATTCACCACTGTACTTGTCATAGACCTTCAAGTCCTGATTGGCAAAAACGGCTTTATTCGAAAGATAGTAAGGATAATTTTCGTTCAGCATAAGACAGAGCTTCCTGGATATCGAAACAAGTTATTTGCTTTACGATAACAAGGCTACCCATAATATTGAACTGCTTTTTCTTTTGGCTTGCAGGGTACAAAACCAATATATACCGACCGTAGGCAGAGACTTCCGCCCCTCGCTGGAATCTGCCACGTGCTAGCCCGCCCGCAAGCCGTGAAAGTCTCTGCCTACAACTTAGGAAGCTATTCTCTCTAAATGCGCCGGTACATACTTATGATAAGGCGTTTTAGTAAACGGATCACAGTGGGAACCTGCTGTTAAAAAGTTTATAGCAGGGCCATTAGGCTCGCCATCTTTGTAGCGCATACCATAACCGTG
>NZ_LWGG01000337.1:0-1280 GCF_001635365.1 Oleiphilus sp. HI0128
TAGCAGTGATGAGTTTGGTGACACCGAGGCTGAGCTTTTCGGTATCTCTATGCCTGTCTACGGTATGATAGGTGATCAGCAGTCCGCCTTGGTAGGGCAGGCTTGCTTTACGCCAGGCATGATCAAAAGCACTTATGGAACAGGTTGCTTTATGATTGCCAATACGGGTGCGAAGCCACTACGCTCCAATAATCGTTTACTGACTACTGTTGCCTACCGTCTGAATTCTGAAGTGACATACGCTCTGGAGGGCAGCATCTTTGTTGCAGGAGCGGCAGTGCAATGGTTGCGTGATGGCTTAAAGTTTATCTCTCATGCTAGTGAAACGGTGGCGATGGCCAAGAAGGTTGGTTATGACAATTCGGTTTATCTGGTACCAGCCTTTACTGGCTTAGGTGCGCCTTATTGGGATCCGAATGCACGAGGTGCTTTGTTCGGTTTAACTCGAGATACGGGGATAGAAGAAATCGTCACAGCTGGCCTACAGTCAGTGTGTTATCAGACAAGGGATCTGCTCCACGCGATGGAGAAAGATGGTGCGCAAGTAAACACTTTAAGAGTAGATGGAGGCATGGTGGTCAATGACTGGGTTGTACAGTTTCTATCTGACCTTCTGAATGTTTCGGTTGACCGGCCTGAAATTGTCGAGACCACGGCATTAGGTGCGGCATACTTGGCTGGTTTAAAGGCCGGTTTATTTGAAAGCGTCGAGACGATTGCAGATATGTGGCATCTTGATAAACGTTTTTCACCTGATATTTGTCCAGAAGATGCAAAAAAACTCTATAGCGGCTGGTTAGATGCCGTCGGACGCGTAAAAACTGAACAAAATTAAGCGTCAGTGATAGTTGAATGCTAGACTTTAAGGATAGTAGTTTTCACTATTGTCGCGCATAATATTAGGAAATTGTCGAGAAGTGAACAATATAGTAATAGCCCTTCAGTGCTAAGAGGCGAGAGGCAGGAGCTTCTATGTGATTAAGAATTGGATTTTCAGTCTGACTTTGTTGGTGGCATCTGTGCCCTATGCTTTGTCCAGCGAAAGTGTAACTCTACAGCTCAAATGGAAACATCAGTTTCAATTTGCGGGTTATTATGCGGCGCTGGAAAAAGGTTTTTACGCTGAAGAAGGTTTGGATGTCGCCATTCGGGAAGCCGAGCCAGAGATGGACCCTATTGAAGTCGTCGTTAATGGTGAGGCTGAATTTGGAGTTGGCACCAGTGAGTTGCTGCTTTTACACAACCACTTTAAGCCTGTTGTCGTTTTAGGGGTTATATTC
>NZ_LWGG01000338.1:0-691 GCF_001635365.1 Oleiphilus sp. HI0128
AACGTTGGGGGCTTGGTGCCTCACTGATTACGATTATATTGCTGAGCTTTCTCGCTTACGTTTGGCGCTTGAACCGTCGTTTGGATAAACGCACTTCTTGGCTTAGAACTGTGGTTGATAATACGCCCACTGCAATGGTGATTATGGATAGTCAGGGCAAAATCATTGAATGGAATCATCAGGCAGAACAAATTTTTGCTTGGGCTTCAGAAGATATCATTGGCCAATCTGTTTACGATTATGTGGTGCCCTTAGGAGACCAGAACAAGTTTCGTAGAATGATTGCGAACCTGTTTGATCGGCGAGAGGTTAAGGTTGCTGAGGGTTGGAGTCGGACCAATAGGAATAAGCTTGTTCTATGTGAATGGCACTACGCAGTCTTGCAACCTGGGCGGGTTGTTGCCATGGCTAATGATATTACCGAGCGTAAGGCATTAGAGAATAAGTTAAAAGAACTTGCTCATTCTGATGCCTTAACGGGGATAGGTAACCGGACTTTGTTCTTTGAAAAACTGGAAGAAGCGATCGCATTAGCTAAGCGAAGAAAGGAGCGTGTTGCGGTACTGTTTATTGATTTGGATGATTTTAAAATCGTGAATGATCAATATGGCCATGAAGTGGGTGATGTCGTGTTGTGTGAAGTTGTACAGCGCATCAAAATGGCCGTCAGAGAAGCGGATGTATTAGCTCG
>NZ_LWGG01000339.1:0-768 GCF_001635365.1 Oleiphilus sp. HI0128
TGACGGTAGCGTTGTCGTGATTCTTGACCTTCCTGCGCTCATTCGAGACGACATGGCAGGCATACTCGATTCTCTAAGTTCTAATGAAGATAACATTATTAAAGAGAAGCAAACGAAGACTGTCATGGTGGTCGATGACTCGGTTACTGTTAGGAAGGTTACCACGCGCTTGCTTGAACGAAATGGCTACGAAGTTATTACCGCGAAGGATGGTGTTGACGCTATAGCAACACTACAAGATCATAAACCTGATGTAATGCTTCTCGATATCGAAATGCCACGTATGGACGGTTTTGAGGTTGCAACACTGGTACGGCATGACGAACGCTTGAAAGATGTGCCAATCATCATGATTACCTCCCGAACCGGCCAAAAGCACAAAGAACGGGCACTTTCTATCGGTGTGAATGAATATCTTGGTAAGCCTTTCCAGGAACATGATTTACTGGAAAATATTGAGCGGTTCATTGGCTAAATGAATGTGCCGGAAGCGAGACCTAAGATCGGTGTCATATCGGATTGTGCCTTACAAAGGCACGTTCTGAGCAAAGCACTCAACGCTTTTGGCTTAAACCCTGTTATCAGTTGTGAGCCCGATATGCTTGCACAGCAACAAAGTGAAAAACTCGATCAGATCCAATGCTGGATTTTAGCTTTGCAAGAAGATACTTTTGAGTCGGTAGCGTTAGATGACATCATTGACCAAGCAGACAATATTCCTGTGCTCTTTGGTTTGGATAAAGCCCCAGGAAAACACGATGAGCAATA
>NZ_LWGG01000340.1:0-318 GCF_001635365.1 Oleiphilus sp. HI0128
GCGAATTATCTGTGGCTAAAAATATTAGGCAGTTACAAATACAGATAGGTCTTATTTATACATGAAAAATATTGGTTGGAGCGTCATTGCGCCATATTTCTTCGTGTTTTATTTTGTGCCTCTTATAATGATGGTGTTTTTAGGGCCGCACATAAACTTTGTAAACCCAGGCAACACGCTCTTAATCTTCGTCGTACTGCTTTGGGTAGGAATTTTTGCTTTCATATTTTCCAGAATCAAGTTGTCCTTCCCTGTCAATATATTCTCGAAACTACCTTTAATATTCGAGAATAATTTTTTTACCATAGTTACAGGGCT
>NZ_LWGG01000341.1:0-810 GCF_001635365.1 Oleiphilus sp. HI0128
GTACACGACAAGCAGCTTCAACCTCTTGCTAAGGATGATCTGACCTTGGTGAAAATGAAGCACAAAATTGTTATGTGGCTGTATAAGCAGTTACCCGAGGGACATCCGCTTAAATAATTTACTTTGAGCCATTGCTTTAGGCAATGGCTCAGACTATCTTATGCACTATTCACCTTCACGCCTGCCGTAGACAAACGTAAAAGCGAATCTACACTCAGCACGATGATCGTGTTGAACTCTTTTCAGTTGTAGATTCAACCATTAATTTCCAATGATTCAATCCAAGACACTGTAATGAGTTCGCCCAATAGCGTACACTTGTACTCAAACTTTAATTACTTGCACTGAGAGTCTAATGATTCGTTTTATTCGTTATTCCTTATTATCTATTCACTTTGTCATCAGTTGCGCTCTCGGCCTTCTTTACGGAATTATTCGCCCCTTTCACCCGACTAACAGCCGCTGGTGCGCACAGACATTTGCGTTTTTCGGCCTGCCTATTATTGGTATTAAGCCAAAATTGGTTAACGCCCATAATTATCCAAGCGATCGTCCTTTTATCGTGGTAGCCAATCACCAAAGCAACTGGGACTTATTTGTAACTGGATATTCCGTGCCGCCACGCACAGTCAGCTTGGGTAAAAAAAGCCTTAAATGGATTCCATTTTTTGGCCAGCTTTACTGGCTAGCTGGCAACGTGTTAGTTGACCGATGTAACCCTAAAAAAGCGATGGAAGCAATGGAGATTACCAAAACAGCCCTCACTGAAAAGAAAACCAATATTTGGTTTTTTGCAGAAGGCACACGTAA
>NZ_LWGG01000342.1:0-960 GCF_001635365.1 Oleiphilus sp. HI0128
AGTTCCTCAACAGTTCGACAATAAGCTCTTTGCCATCAAATTCGGTTTTATCATCGTGTTCAAGAGCTGGAGGAGAGTCTATACATTGAACTGAGTCTGTATCGCCTATTTGTTCACTGATTTGCTCTCCCGCATGATCAGGATCAATGAGAACATGCCTTAGTGCCCCTTCAATTTCATTGATTTTACGCCGACTTTCGCTCAGCTCATGAGTTAGTGCTGCCAGGGCATTATCAGTCTGTAAAGGCTTACCTTCAACCTGTTCTGGCGACAGTTCTCTTTGGTCGATAACCAAGGCTAAATAAGGTTGACCGGACTCGTTAACGTATTTGATGGAAGCGTGCCATACAGCCTGCTCGCCGGGTTCACTCATCAAGTCTATTGAGTAGGCCGAATCGGGCTTTTCGACTAACGCTTTCTCCAGTTGAGAGAGTAGCTCTGGCAAAACGAAGTCGCTAATGGGGCGCCCTAGTAGGCTGGACTCGGATGATTCACCAAGTTTGTGGCTAAATTCTTGTAGCGCTCTATCATTCGTGTAAGCAATATTGAGTTGCTCGTTGATGACGATAATAAGTTCTTCACTAATATCCAGAACGTTAAGCAACTTCGAATTAAGTTCGGATAACTCTTCTTCCAGGGCTTCTCGTTTAGCGATCTCGTTGCGAAGCTTCTGGTTTTCCTGGTTCGCGATCCAGCACCTTCTTACGCTTAGCTGACTTTCTACGCGGGCGATTAGTTCTTTATTATGATAGGGCTTGATGAGGTAATCATTGGCACCTTGGCTCAGGGCGCTGACAATATCGGATATTTGATGCCGTGCTGTCAGCATGATGATGGGGAGTTCATAGCTGTCGAACTGCTTCCGAACCAGGGTGCAGACTTCAATGCCGCTCATTTTTGGCATCATAAAGTCGAGTAATATCAGGTCAGGTACTTGTTGGTTGAGCCTGGCTAGAGCGC
>NZ_LWGG01000343.1:0-2791 GCF_001635365.1 Oleiphilus sp. HI0128
TTCCTATACAACAAGTCCTGTACATACTTTGGAAAGCTGGGTTAGCTTAGCGAAGCAGATTGAAGACTTGGGTGCAGATTCTATCGCTATTAAAGATATGGCCGGTACATTAACGCCTTATGCTGCTTCTGAGTTGGTTGGGCGTTTGAAAGCTCAGACTGATCTAGAAGTTCAATTACATGCACACGCGACTTCTGGCTTGTCAGATATGACAATTCTTAAAGCGGTTGAAGCAGGTATTGACCGTGTTGACACGGCTATTTCTTCAATGGCAATGACATACGGCCATACTGCGACTGAAAGTGTGGTTGCGGCATTGGCAGGTACTGGTCGTGATACTGGCTTGGACATGAAGCTTCTTGAAGAGATTGCTGCTTACTTCCGTAAGGTTCGTAAGAAGTACGCTAAGTTCGAAGGTTCATTGCGTGGTACTGATTCGCGAATTCTGATTGCCCAGGTTCCTGGTGGCATGTTGACCAACATGGAAAACCAGTTGAAAGAGCAGGGTGCTGCAGACAAATTTGATGCAGTGCTAGAAGAAATTCCACGTGTTCGTGAAGATCTTGGTCATATTCCTCTTGTAACACCTACTTCTCAGATTGTTGGAACCCAAGCGGTTCTGAACGTATTGACTGGCGAGCGCTATAAATCAATCTCTAAAGAGACTGCGGGTATTCTTAAAGGTGAATACGGTGCGGCTCCAGCTCCTTATAATAAAGAGCTACAGGATCGCGTTTTAGATGGTGGTGAAGCAATTACTTGCCGACCAGGAGACTTGCTTGAGCCAGAAATGGACAAGTTGACTGAGGAAGTTAAGAAACTTGCTGGCGAAAAAGGTATCAAGCTTGCTGATGAGACGGTCGATGATGTTCTGACTTATGCTCTGTTCCCTCAGATTGGTCTTAAGTTCCTAGAGAATCGTGACAATGCAGATGCATTTGAGCCGGTTCCAAGTGAAGATGACGTAAAAGCGGCAGCTAAGGGTGGTAAGGAAGTTTATACCATTAACGTTAGCGGTCAGTCTTACGTTGTTGAAGTTGAGGAAGGCGGTGATATCACAGGTATGGTTCCAGTTACTGGTGGTGCTCCTTTACAGGCTTCTGGTGGTGCGCCAGCAGCGGCTGCTCCTGCGGGTGGTGGTGATCCGGTTCCAGCTCCGTTAGCAGGTAACATCTTTAAGGTTGTTGCAACGCCTGGTCAAGTTGTTCAAGAGGGTGACTTGCTGTTGATTCTTGAAGCAATGAAGATGGAAACAGAAGTACGTGCACCACGAGCGGGTACTGTTGGAACGATTAGTGTCTCTGTTGGCGACTCAGTTGCCGTTGGCGATACTTTGATGACCTTATAAGGGTAGTCTGACAATGGAAAATATACTTAATTTATGGACCGGTAGTGGTCTTTATAATATCTCTATCGGCCAGTTCTCGATGATCGTTATTTGTCTCGGTCTTCTATATATGGCTATTAAAAAAGGCTTTGAGCCTTTGTTGCTATTGCCTATTGGTATGGGCGGGATATTGGCTAATATTCCAGAGGCTGGACTTGCTTTATCGGCCGCTGAAAATGCGATACATTTTCACAAGCCTGAAGTAATGATGGCTTTGGCAGAGGTTTTGAAAGTTCCTTTTGAAGCCGGTCAGGAAATGACGCAAGAGACCTTATATGCGTTTAAAGACGCTTATAAAATGGCAGATAGTGCTACTGCCGCTGCAGCTCATAACGTTGCTAGTGATGCGGGTTACGCTAATGGCATGTTGACAAACTTCTATAACGTAGTAATTGGCTCAATGGTTGGTCCTTTGCTTATCTTTATGGGTGTTGGTGCAATGACGGACTTTGGTCCAATGCTGGCTAACCCTAAAACTATTTTGCTAGGTGCTGCTGCGCAGTTTGGTATTTTCGGTACCGTTCTAGGTGCTGCTTTCCTCACAAGTATGCAAATTGGTGGTGTTTCATTTACGATTGAAGAAGCTGCTACGATCGGTATTATCGGTGGTGCAGATGGACCTACTTCTATCTTCGTATCAAGTGTACTAGCACCGCACCTATTGGGCGCGATTGCTGTCGCAGCTTATTCGTATATGGCGCTTGTTCCTGTTATTCAGCCTCCTATTATGAATGCTTTGACTACTCCTGAAGAGCGTAAGATTGAGATGGTTCAGCTTCGTACAGTTAATCAATTGGAAAAAATTCTTTTCCCGATTATTGTATTGATTCTGGTTGCACTTTGTCTTCCTGATGCTGCGCCTCTTTTGGGTATGTTCTGTCTTGGTAACTTGATGAAAGAGTCGGGCGTTGTGGACCGTCTTTCTGATACAGCCCAGAATGCTTTGATTAACATCGTAACTATTTTCTTAGGCCTTTCTGTTGGTTCTAAATTAAGTGCAGACAAATTCCTTGATTTTCAAACGCTGGGTATTTTGTTCTTGGGTATGGCTGCATTTGCAGTAGGTACCGGTACTGGTGTAATCATGGCTAAGTTGATGAACGTATTTAGTACTAACAAAGTTAACCCTCTGATTGGATCTGCTGGTGTATCAGCTGTTCCAATGGCTGCTCGTGTATCGAATAAGGTTGGTCTGGATAATAATCCTCAGAATTTCTTGTTGATGCATGCGATGGGGCCAAACGTAGCAGGTGTTATCGGTTCTGCAGTTGCTGCGGGCGTTATGATCAAGTTCTTAGGCTAGGAAGCCAGTAGTACTACTATAGAAACCCCGGCTTGTGCTGGGGTTTTTTTATTTGTGGGGCTAAGATAATAACTGTGAGATATCTTTTTATTGTTAACAGG
>NZ_LWGG01000344.1:0-736 GCF_001635365.1 Oleiphilus sp. HI0128
CACAACCACTTTAAGCCTGTTGTCGTTTTAGGGGTTATATTCCAACATTCTCCTCTTGCTTTGTTAAGCTCCGCCAGTTTGCCTGAGAGCAACTTATACTCAAACATTCAGCAAGTACAAGACCTACGCAACAAACCTATTATGATTGAAGCCAACTCGGCTGAGTTAATGGCTTATCTTTCCAAAGAAGGTTTATCGCGTGATACGCTCAAAATTGTTAAGCACAGTTTTAATACTTCAGATGTGATGGCGGGTAGGGTTGCAGCTATGTCTGTTTATACCACTGATGAAGTGTTTGAGTTTGAGCGTTTGGGAGAGCCGTACACGCTGTTTCGACCAAAAGATTCCGGGGTCGATTTTTATGGTGACAACCTTTTTACTACGATTCATGAACTCAAACACCACCCTAAACGGGTTGCAGCATTTAGGCGAGCCAGTTTTAAAGGCTGGCGATATGCTATGGATCACCCCTCAGAAATTGTAGACCTGATCTATGAACGCTACAGCCAGCGACATACAAAAGCGCATTTAATGTTTGAAGCAGAGAAGATGAAAGACTTGCTAGAAAGTGAGCTAATCTCCCCAGGCTATATGACGAGTAAACGCTGGCACCATATTGCCAAGGTTTATGTCGAGCAAGGCAGCCTGTCTGCAGATTATTCGCTTGACGACTTTCTTTACAGGAGTGAGGAAGGGGTTAGTGCCGACTTGGTGAAACGTTGGGGGCTTGGTGCCT
>NZ_LWGG01000345.1:0-822 GCF_001635365.1 Oleiphilus sp. HI0128
AGCTCTTCAATTGAAGAAAAAAATCGCTGTGCTGAGAAGTTCCTGGGCGTTAGCTTAACTCGTTTAGCAAAAACACTGACCAAACAGTGGCGAATTGAAGGCCTGATTAACGATGTTCTAGCGGGCTCAGGAGAAGAGGACCCGCGTGTTCAAGCGGTTATATTAGGAGATGAGATAAGTCGTGTTGCTTTACTCGGCTGGGATTCAGCAGAGTTTAAGGAGGTTGCGCAGCGCGTCGCAGAATTTAAAAATATCGGTGAAGCAGAAGCAATGTTCGCACTCAAGAAAACAGCAGATGAAACGGCAGAGACTGTTGCTTCCTTCGGCAAGAAAGTATTGGTTGAGCATATTCCAACCAGCACTCGAGCAGCAAAGGAATTAGAGAAAAAATACGACAATGAAACTGAAGGCTTACAGCCAAATACTGCAATAGAGCTTGAAGCACTGGAGCGTTTGGATAAGCTGTTAGCGGGTGATTTTAATATCAATGAGGTGTTTAAGCTTTGCTTGCAAGGGCTTCATAAAGGCATCGGCCTTGAGCGCGTCGCCTTGGCAATATTTGATAAAGAGCACCAGAGGGTAGTCGTTAAATATGCTTCAGGGCAGAGCACGGAGAAGTGGCGAGAGAAGTTTGTTGTTCGATATGAAAGAAGCCGTTCGGGTTTCTTGTTTAACCTGTTTGAACGTGATAAGGCTGCCTGGATAGGTAACTCGGACTACCAGCACATAACGCAATTTATATCGCCCGAATACCTAGGTATTACAGGTCAGAAAAGGTTTTTTATATCGCCTTTAGCCACTGGCCGTAAACGAATCGGGTTT
>NZ_LWGG01000346.1:0-699 GCF_001635365.1 Oleiphilus sp. HI0128
GAAAAAAAGCTCGATGTAATTATTGCCGAAGGACTTCGGTGGCAATGATATATTATGAACGACTAGTAAGTTGATCGGCGCAGCTTGAGGGCGCTCATTATAATTGGGTGACGGGCACTTCCGAGCACCAGCCAACCAACCATTACAAATTTTCATACCTAGTTAGCTCCGCGTAAACTCCCGATCACCGATTCTAAGGCACGATCAAACAATAAACCATCATTTAGAACTTGAAGCTCTCCATTTCTTAGCAGGGATGCAAAACCACTTTTATCCTGCTCCATTACTTTGATGCCGGATCGATTAACGAAAACAAACTTATCAATAGCCTTAATGTGTGCAGCAAGTTTACAACGTTCAGGACGTCCTTCCTTTGAAACCTCAAACCAGGTGCCAATGCTAGCTCTTTCCACCTGCTTACTAAATGCATCAAGAATGGAATCGCTCGCACTAGCACTCAAATCTTCTTCTAGAACCGTTTCGGCACGCGTAGGCTCGACACTTGATTCCGTTTCTGCGTTATCACCGGTGCCTTGCTCACTGGGTGAGACAGGTTTACTGTCGGAGTTTGTTTCTCTAGAGGCAGCTTTAGGCGCAGGCTTGACCGGCTTTTCGGCTTCAACGCTAGATTGCTTAAAATCGTTAAAGTCTTGTTCAATTTCAAGCGTATCCTGAACCAACTCAGCAATGGCGTTATCG
>NZ_LWGG01000347.1:0-480 GCF_001635365.1 Oleiphilus sp. HI0128
CTAACTTTGTCCAATAAATACGCCGGCATATATGGTTGTTCCGTCTTCATCCTGCGTAAAGACTTCCCAATCCGGCTCAATATCCTGCATTAGCGTTTGCGCTTGTTCCTTCGTAAGCTGGATCGGCACATCTAAGTGTGTATCTTCGCTTATTTCGAGTTGTACTTGGCCTGCCAGGATATTTCCTAATTCACAGAGCGCGTCATTTGCGTCGTTTTTGCTGAGCTCTTCTTCCGGTAGCTGAAATAATAGAGAGGCGGCCCTGTAGCTAAGTTTTGTTGGCATTGCTAAAACCATTAAAAAATTGTTTTGGCCAACGATAGGTATTTCTACAAAGCACTCTAAAATGCATTCTTGTTGATGAGGCTGGGGCTCAATATATTTGAGCTCGGCACCAAATAGCTTAGTCCACACACCTGATAGCAAGCTATAAAAAGTTTGCTTGTTCATTCTGTCAGCATCCTGTTTTTTAAACGCATT
>NZ_LWGG01000348.1:0-776 GCF_001635365.1 Oleiphilus sp. HI0128
TATTCAGAGCCATGACGTTATTGGGCGCAATTTTCAGAACTTTTTCATAACCTTCAACCGCTTTTATACGTTGCCCCCGCTGCTGATAAGCTAAGGACTGATACATAAGCGCTGGGGTACTGTTAGGTAGCTTAACCAACCAATCTTGAAGGAACTTGTTTTGGGCAGGCTTATCACCCAAAACACCTAGCACTCGATATAGTTTTTCAGCTGTAGAATCTACGGGTGCATTTCCCCAGCTTTGCATCAATAGCTTACGCGCTGTTGAATAGTCATTCTTGGATAGCGCAATATCACCGCGCAATATGTTCACAACAGGGTGGCTATCATTAATAGCCTCTATTTGACCAAGTACTTTCTCAGCCTCATTAACACGTCCAGCCTTCAGCTCAAGATCAACTAAAAAAGACAATAAGCGCATATTATCCGGTTCACTCGTTAGAACCTCAGCGACTTTGGTACGCGCCGTAGCGAAATCGCTCTTACGCATTGCAATTAAGGCTTCAACATACTTAATTCCATCACCTAAACGCTTGGTTTTTCCATCTTCTCCGTGAGCCGCTTTCGCTTTTTCAAGATACGCTTTAGCATCCGATACATTCTGCTGTGAGATCGACTCCTGAATCAGTACATAATATGGCGCTAGCTGAGCATTACTATTTGCGAAGAACTCTAATTTACTACGTCCTTCGGCACCTTGATCTTCGATAAGATAAACAGATAGCAAACCTTTATAACCCAACTCACTTTCGGGGAACACCCGAATAATTTCATTA
>NZ_LWGG01000349.1:0-850 GCF_001635365.1 Oleiphilus sp. HI0128
AAATCAGCATATATTTTCCGTGAATGGTGACGTAATGCATCGTTTTTCACTTCGCGTGATTGATGGAATGAAGTCCGTTTGCAGTGCTTTAGATCAAGTCAGAGCCCGCTCATAAAATAAATAATCTAACCTACCTTCCTGAAGGAGTACGACCTTGGAAAAGCAAGATAAAAATGCTTCACATAAAAAGAAGATGCAAAAACAAAAGGCCAATGTAGACGCTAATATCGAGGCAGCCAATATTGAACGTGGTGTCTTAATAGTGCTTACAGGAAATGGCAAGGGAAAGAGCAGTTCTGCTTTTGGCATGGTTTTGCGGGCCTTGGGCTATGACCATAAGGTTGGAGTAGTACAGTTTATCAAGGGGGCACAGCTTTCAGGTGAAGAGCTTTACTTAAAAAACAAATTGCCAGATGTAGACTTCTATCAAATGGGGACTGGCTTTACCTGGAACACGCAAGATCGAGAAGCAGATATCGAAGCGGCCGAAAAAACCTGGAAGGTAGCGGAGAAAATGCTTGCAGATGACAGCTACAACTTGGTCGTGCTGGATGAGCTGACCTATATGATTGCCTATAAATACCTTGAAGAAGAACGAATTCTTTCTGCTTTGCGAGATAGGCCTTTTGAGCAAAGCGTGATTGTTACCGGACGAGGTGGTGGCTCTGCGTTGCAGGAGTTAGCTGATACGGTATCAGAGATTAAAGAGATCAAGCACGCCTATAAGGCGGGCGTTAAGGCTCGTGAAGGGGTTGATTATTAGGCGCTGAGCAAAAGTAAATGAGTACTGTTTTATCTTTTGATTAGCAATACTGTGTCGTAAGAGATGACCTCTAGCTGGCAGTCGAAC
>NZ_LWGG01000350.1:0-1250 GCF_001635365.1 Oleiphilus sp. HI0128
GTGATTTCCTGTCAGCTTACGGTCAATCAGTTCGACACAACCAATCTCGATTATCCTGTGGCCAAGCTGAGGATTTATACCGGTGGTTTCTGTATCAAGTACGACCTGCCTCACCCTTCAACTCCATCAATCACATGAACCTTACCAATACTGTCTTTTCGAATAACCGAGTCAACTCCGAGATTGGCAAGCTGGTCAGCCATTTCATTACCTGGATCACCACTATGACCTTTCACCCAAAACCATTTTACCTCATGTGTTGCGACTTGCTCATCCAACGCTTTCCATAGCTCAACATTCTTTACTGGCTTTTTGGCTGCAGTTTTCCAGCCATTTTTCTTCCAACCTTTTATCCACTCAAGCATCCCTTTGCGCATATATTGGGAGTCGGTATGTAAGTGAACAACACTAGGTTTCTTTAAGCTTTCGAGCGCCCGAATTGCAGCAAGCAGCTCCATTCTATTGTTGGTTGTATCAAGCTCACCACCATAAATCTTTTTCTGATGCTTCCCGCTTGTTAATAATGCTCCCCAACCTCCCGGTCCAGGGTTGCCTTTACAGGCTCCATCGGTATAAATCTCTATCATTCTTCTTTATCTTTCTCGTTATAAACTGAAAAGTCTTGTTCCAAAACCCGAGTGTGCCGTGAGCTTGCCAAAGGCATTCCTACGACCTTTGCACCTCGACGCCATTTTGAGTAGGAATTGATTCGTGAACCGACCTGTTTTTGTGCCGATATCAAATAGTATGCGCCTAGGGGGACTTTTGTATTGAGCACTTTATCGAGCCACAAAAAACGCCTAAATAAACCTGCATTATTAAAAGGCAGGCCGTAGTAATGGTATTTAGTAGTTCCCACCCTAAAATCGAGCAAATTCAACCAATCTTCGATTCGCTTACCACCAATAAAACAACTATTCCAGGGTGCTTGCTGCGACCTCCCTAACAACCTCCTCACTCCCCAAGTACTGAGAGGGTTAAACCCAACTATCACCATCGTACCAGAAGACTTGAGCACCCTGGCTGCCTCTCGCAGGGTTTGATGAGGCGCACTGGAAAAATCTAGTGCATGGTGCAAGATAACAACATCTTGGGTTTCGCTTTCTAATGCCAATTCCTCAGAAGAAGAAATAATAGAGTTTTCAGGTAAGTCCGGTTCCCACTCTGGCAACACATAAAATTTATGCCCCAAGCTACTTGGGTTACCTACTGGCACCCTATGCGAGACACCTATCTCAGCCTGGTGATAG
>NZ_LWGG01000351.1:0-860 GCF_001635365.1 Oleiphilus sp. HI0128
TCGAATCACGCGGGCGGTGTCTTAGGCGGTATTTCAACAGGGCAGGATATTGTTGCGCATATGGCTTTGAAGCCGACCTCAAGCATTCATTTGCCGGGTAAAAGTATCGATACAGCAGGCAATCAGATTGAAGTATCAACCAAAGGCCGTCACGACCCATGCGTGGGTATTCGTGCTACGCCCATTGCTGAAGCGATGATGGCAATGGTTTTGTTGGATCACCTAATGCGCCATCGTGCTCAAAATGCTGACGTTGTCTGTGAAACACCGAGAATCTAAGACGGTATGAAAGTTTCTGATTTTGATTTTGACTTGCCGCCCGAGCTAATTGCTAACTACCCGACAGAAGAGCGAAGCCAAAGCCGTTTGTTGGTGGTCGAAGGTAGTGAGGGGAAACTAGCTCATCGATCCTTTGCTGATGTTTATGAGCTGGTTAATGAAAACGACTTACTGGTATTCAATGATACCAAGGTTGTTCCAGCGCGTTTGTTTGCGAAGAAAGAAAGTGGCGGCAAACTGGAAATTCTTTTTGAGCGAATGATTGATAGTCATACGTTTTTAGCGCATGTCAGGTCTAGCCGTTCCCCTAAAGAAGGTAGCAAGATTCTTGTTGATACCGACGATGGTAGCACGCAAGTAATCGAAATGAAGGGGCGACAGAATGCACTGTTTATTCTTGAGACCGAGTCTTTAGAGGTTTTTGATCTGCTTGAAAAGTACGGCCACATTCCTTTACCTCCGTATATTGAGCGTGGTGATGAGGATATGGATCAGGATCGTTATCAAACTGTCTATGCCGATAAGCCAGGCGCGGCAGCAGCGCCTACGGCAGGCTTGCACTTTGATGATGAGCTTATTGA
>NZ_LWGG01000352.1:0-699 GCF_001635365.1 Oleiphilus sp. HI0128
CTTCAACAAGCAGGATTCTAGACTCGCTCAAATCTGTAGTGGGGTCTTCTATAGCCGCTATCGCACTTTGCGTTAGCTCTGGTTTTTCTGAATAGAGGCTGAGCTCCATGCTTTGGATTAGGTCATTGGAACAGATAGGCTTATAGATATGGGCATCGAAGCCATGAGTCTTGCAATAGTTTTCATCGACCTGGGAACCGTACTTTGTCATGAGTATCAGGTATAAGGTTTCATTGCCTGCTTGGCTGCGAAGGTTGTCGCTAAGGTCGTGGGCAGAACCTTCAATCAGGTCTGCATCGATATAGATCAAGGGGACCTTACCAGGCCCGACAACATGTTCATTGAGTGAATTGAGCACGGAATTGGAGCTGTCGCAGATATATGAGGGAATTCCCCATTTACTTAGCTGTTTCTCAATTTCCTTGGCTGTGTCCTGATGTTTATCGAGAATAAATGCTAGCAGTTGTTCGGTCTCAAATTGTGGCGCGCTTTCTTTGTTTTCAGTAGAGCTGTCAACCATGAATGAGGCAGTAAAGACACTACCTTTACCTAGCTCACTGGCGACTCTAATATCGCCATGCATTAATTGGCATAAATTTCGAGAAATAGTTAAACCAAGGCCAGTGCCGCCATATTTTCGAGTGGTTGAGGCATCTGCTTGTGAGAATGAGTCAAATATCGTTGCCAGCTTATCTTTAG
>NZ_LWGG01000353.1:0-446 GCF_001635365.1 Oleiphilus sp. HI0128
TACTATCGCAATGGGTAGTACTGAAGGTCTAAAGCGTGGGCTGAATGTAGATAACACTGGCGCACCAATTTCTGTACCTGTTGGTCCAGAAACTTTGGGTCGTATCATGGACGTTCTAGGACGCCCAATCGACGAGCGTGGTGACATCGGTGAGCAAGAGCGTATGCCTATTCACCGTAAAGCACCTACTTACGCAGAGCAAGCAGCATCGGCTGAATTGCTAGAAACCGGTATCAAAGTAATCGACTTGGTTTGTCCATTCGCTAAGGGTGGTAAAGTTGGTCTATTCGGTGGTGCGGGCGTTGGTAAAACTGTAAACATGATGGAATTGATCAACAACATCGCACTGAAGCACTCTGGTCTTTCAGTATTCGCAGGTGTTGGTGAGCGTACTCGTGAGGGTAACGATTTCTATCACGAAATGCAGGAAGCTGGCGTTGTAAACC
>NZ_LWGG01000354.1:0-8914 GCF_001635365.1 Oleiphilus sp. HI0128
GCATAATCAGCGGCATTCGCAACACCTACTGGGCCAAGAGTACCAAGCGCCAATAGACCAGATAAAATTAACTTCTTCATATTATTCTCCTAAGTTGGATTTGAGACTTATTTCCACGACCGTAACATTTTGACCAAGGTTGTATCTTTATCAATAA
The DNA here is from genome assembly GCF_001635365.1 of Oleiphilus sp. HI0128. Lineage (NCBI taxonomy): Bacteria > Pseudomonadati > Pseudomonadota > Gammaproteobacteria > Oceanospirillales > Oleiphilaceae > Oleiphilus > Oleiphilus sp. HI0128. The sequence goes on from NZ_LWGG01000354.1 coordinate 158, forward strand.
AATGGTGTTTTAAGGNACCTGCCACATGAAGTATTACCAAAACAATCAAAGTCCAGGCGAGATAAAAATGAATTTCGCCTGCTATATCTTCCTGGTTCTCGATCAAAGAAGGTAGTGCTGGCACATCAAACAACTCGAACACGCCTACACCTCGACCGTCAGCAGTAGAAATAAGATAACCACTACTCATTATCAGAAACATAAGAATATATAACATTAGATGCACTAGGTGCGCCACCTTGTGCTCGAACGCCTCACCTTTACGCCCACTTACCTCGGGTTGTGGAACAATGTTAATAGTGCGCCAAATGACTCGAAATATGAGCGCCAAGAGCAGACATACACCAATACTTTTATGCAGATCCAAAGAGCCCTTATACCAGGAATCATAATAGCTGAGCTCAACCATGTATAAACCCAAGCCAAAGAGGAAGAATATACTAACAGCCATGAGCCAATGAATTATAATAGCCACCAAACCGTAAGAACTTACTGTATTCCGGATCATCACACATTCCTGCTAAACAGAAGAAACAATGATGTCACTATAGATCAAGGACACTTGTGCGGAAATATAAAATATGCAGAAGCGTTGTGCATAATTGCACACAGAGTAAATTGGGGTGCGCGCTCTTATTCTAGAAACAAGAGAGTTTTATATCATAGCGAGTATGGAAACTAGTTATGAGAAGATAATAAACGGCGTAGCGATAATTAATAGCAGAATTAACAGCAACAGCGAGTTAAAAACAAACTGAAGCCTTTTATAAAGCGGGCGATTCCGCTTTTTAAAGGCCTTCGACCATTCAAGAAAAGGTGTAACAGTGCTGAATAGGCGGTTAAAAAAACCTTGGCGATCTATCGATGTATTAGGCACTAAAGTTGCGCGTGCCAAGAGCTTGTATACCCAGTTAATCCCTCGACCAAATATATTCATTGGACGCTCAACATCAAACATTAGAATCAGTCGATAGTCTTCGGTATTGTTGTTCACATAGTGAATATAAGTTTCATCAAAACAAAATGCCTCACCATCCCTCCAAGAATAGCTTTTGCCATCAATATTGATAAAACAGGCATCTGAGTTAGGTGTAGATAGCCCAAGCTGATACCGGTATGAGCAGGCAATGGGATCGCAGTGGCGAGTCAACTCTGAGCCTGGAGGCAACAAAGTAAACATTGCACCGTTTACTGAAGGAATGTTTTTTAGCAGCTCAACTGTATTAGGGCATAGCTTCTTTGCAGATTCATGCGTGTAACCATACCAGTTGACATAGAATTTACTCCAACCATGCTTATAGAAGGTTCTAAAGCCAACATCATAGTACGATGCAGAGCCTTCTTTGGTTGTCTTCTCAAAGTAACCCTGCTCTCTAAGACTCTCCGCCTCTTCACGCACGAGTTCCCACTTGTCAGTAAGGGACTGAAGCTCAGCAAAATCATCAATATTAACAATCGGTTTACGATAATTTCGCTTGGTCGACACATACAGAAAACAATTGAGAGGAGCAAAAATTGGCCAAGCTTTCCGGAGATATTCGCGAAGATTCTTATAGCGCACCTCTCCTCGATAGTTATACACATATACACAGCTGACTGTACTCAGTGCCACAACGAGAAGAATTACTAACAGAGCAAGGCTCATCGGTACCGACCTTATCTACATATAAGCCTGAAAGATAACACCTCAAGGGGCTCTTTGTAGAATTTAAATCTACAAAACTAAATATACTGTGAATTAGAACGGAATATCATCATCAAAATCATCACTAGGAGGCGCCATTGCTGGAGCGCTTTGCGGAGCGGTTTGAGGCGCTGCCTGAGTATAAGCCTGGCCGCCCTGTTGTGGCGCGCGCTGATAGCCTTGTTGAACCGGCGCCGCCTGCTGTGGCTGCGCATAGCCCTGCGGTGCAGCCTGTGCTTGTGGTGCTGCTTGAGGAGCAGGCTGTGTCTGATACCCGCCTTGCGTGGCTGCTTGCGGCTGATCAAATCCACCCTGCTTACTATCTAGCATCTGCAGTTCGTTCGCAACAATCTCGGTGGTATAGCGGTCTTGTCCGCTTTGATCTTGCCACTTTCTGGTCTGCAACTTACCTTCGATATAGACTTTAGAGCCTTTACGCAGATAATCTTTTGCAATTTCAGCTAAACGATTAAACATAACAACACGATGCCACTCCGTTTTTGGCACCATCTGTCCACTGTTTTTATCTTTATAACTTTCATCCGTAGCAATATTCAGGTTTGTGACCGCTGAACCTTGCGCCGTCATGCGCGCATCAGGATCTTGCCCTAAATTACCGATCAAAATTACTTTGTTTATACCTCTTGCCATTACCTTTCCCCGAATTATTTTTTGCTCTAATCTAATTATTGTCTCATGCTTAACGATAGCATTCCATAACCGAATCCAGCTCCTGCTGATTTAGTTTACCTTTGATTACTTTGAGATAAGCCACCTTATCTTCAGGCACCAAAACAACCTCTTCAACACCTCCCACTGAGCTAAGCCTATCGGTTATTTCCTGAGCCTGAGAGTCTGCCAAAGCTGAGAAACTTAAGGTCATACCTGTTTCAGAGCTTGGGTTAGCCATGCCGCGAGCAAATAGAAACCAGCCAAGACAAACAATACTTACCAGCAGATAAACGCCTGACTCATCATAGCTACTTAGAACCCAACCACCTAACACCCCCCCAACAAAGGCACCAAAGAACTGGCAAGTTGAATAAACCCCCATCGCCGTTCCTTTGCTTCCAGCCGGACAAATCTTACTGACCAAAGAAGGCAAACTCGCTTCGAGCAAGTTAAAAGCCATAAAGTAAAAAAACAAGCTAAGCCAGAAATATAAAAACTGGTTCTGAGTCAAACTAAAACTCAGTGACGAAGCCAGAAGAAGCAGAATTGCGAATAAAAAAACCGGCTTCATTTTCTGCTTCTTTTCACCAATGATAATAAAAGGAACCATTGCGAAAAATGATGTCACCATCACTGTTAGATAGACCAGCCAATGATCCTCGCCCGGCATATTAATTTTGTTAAGCAATGACATGGGGACAGCTATAAACAAAGCTGTCAGGCAAAGGTGAAGTGCAAAAATGCCGATATCAAGGCGAACTAGCTCTTTATGTTTTAAGACGTCCATTAACTGGCTCTTGAACAAACGGGTATTCCTGTCGGATGCACTCTGAACAGGATTCGGCACAAAGAAGTACAGCCAGAACATTCCGAACAGTGCCAACACAGCAGTAAACCAGAAAATCCCCTGAAGCCCAAGAACACTTCCCACTAAAGGCCCTATAACCAAGGCAACAGAAAAAGATACACCAATAGACATACCAATAATTGCCATCGATTTGGTGCGGCTCTCTTCACTCGTTAAATCACTTAGCAAAGCCATCAAGACACTGGCAATTGCCCCTGCCCCCTGAAGGAATCGGCCAAATATCACACCGTAAATTGTCGTTGAAAGTGCCGCGACCAAACTGCCAATGAGAAATAGGAGCAGCCCGAAGAAAATCAGTTTTTTGCGACCAAATCGGTCAGACAGTGCACCAAAGGGAACTTGGAACAGCGCCTGGCTCAAACCATAAGCACCAATAGCAACACCAATTAGAATTTCACTCGACCCGGCTAGCTCCTGCCCATATAAAACAAAAACCGGCAAAACCATAAACAAGCCAAGCATACGCGAAGCATATAAAAGAGCTAAAGAAATTACCGAGCGCTTTTCACTAGCAGTCATTATTTTGTATACATTCATCAAATTATTCGGGCAGCCATTCTATCATTAAGACCCACTGCAAGGAATCGCAATACAGGTCTAATAAGTACTAATGAGCGCTTACACCCCATTAGCGTAATATGTCATACAAGTTAGCGTCTAAATTGCTATAATCGACCGTTTTTAAGCATCGGTTAGTAGATTAATGGATAAGATCCTCGTTCGTGGCGCAAAAACACACAACCTAAAAAATATCGACCTTACAATTCCTCGTGATAAGCTAATCGTAATAACCGGTTTATCTGGCTCCGGTAAATCATCGCTCGCCTTTGACACGCTTTATGCTGAAGGCCAGCGACGTTATGTCGAGTCTCTGTCGACTTACGCTCGTCAATTCCTGTCGATGATGGACAAACCTGAAGTCGACCATATTGAAGGTCTTTCTCCAGCCATATCCATCGAGCAAAAATCCACCTCTCACAATCCACGATCTACTGTCGGTACGATTACTGAGATCTACGATTACCTGAGACTATTATTCGCTCGCGCAGGCGAACCTCGATGCCCAGAGCATGACGCACCACTCAATGCGCAAACTGTTAGCCAGATGGTTGATAAAGTGCTTGAGCTTCCTGAAGAAAGCAGGCTTATGCTGCTCGCCCCAATTGTCCAAAACCGTAAAGGCGAACATCTTCATGTCTTCCAAGATCTCTTGAGCCAGGGATTCATTCGCGCCCGAATTGACGGCATTATTACTGACCTCGATGACACGCCTAAGCTTGAGAAGAATAAAAAGCACACCATTGAGGTGGTCGTTGACCGCTTTAAGGTTCGCAACGATATCCAACAACGTATTGCAGAATCCTTTGAGACATGCCTTGCTCTTACAGATGGCATTGCAGTTGTTGCCCCAATGGGGGAAGACGACAGCCAGGATGAAATCATTTTCTCTTCACGATTTGCCTGCCCACATTGTGGTTATGCGATTAGTGAGCTTGAGCCTCGTATGTTCTCTTTTAACAATCCTGCCGGTGCCTGTAGCTCCTGTGATGGCTTAGGCGTTAATCAGTTTTTTGATCCTGAAAGAATCGTACACAACCCTAGCCTGACACTTGCAGAAGGCGCAATTAGAGGTTGGGATCGACGCACAATCTACTACTTTCAACTCTTAAGTAATGTTGCCGAACACTATAATGTCGACATCTCGCAGACCTATGAAGAGCTGCCTGATAGCTTTAAACAAATCCTATTGTACGGAAGCCAAGAAGAAGAAATATCCTTCACCTATGTCAATAGTCGTGGCGACAGCGTACAGCGCTCACACGTTTTTGAGGGCGTCATCCCTAACATCGAAAGACGCTATCGAGAAACCGAATCAAATATGGTTCGGGAAGATCTTGCCAAGTACCTAAACAACCAACCTTGCCCAAGCTGCCATGGCACCCGCTTAAAGCAAGCATCGCGGCATGTTTACATAGACAAAGACTCACTACCCGACTTAGCCAAGCTCCCCATTGGTACTGCTTTGGATTATTTCGAAAACCTAGAACTTAGCGGTCAACGAGGAGAAATAGCTGACAAGATTCTAAAAGAGATCCGCTTACGATTGGAGTTTCTAGTGAACGTAGGCCTAGATTATCTAAATCTGGAACGTAGTGCCGACACATTATCCGGCGGCGAAGCCCAAAGAATACGGCTAGCAAGCCAGATTGGCGCCGGGCTTGTGGGCGTCATGTATATTCTGGATGAACCATCGATCGGACTTCACCAACGGGACAATGATCGCCTCTTAAAAACACTCACTCATCTCAAAGAGCTAGGTAATACTGTAATCGTTGTTGAACACGACGAAGATGCTATCAGACTTGCCGATCACGTCATTGATATCGGCCCGGGGGCTGGAATACATGGTGGCGAGATCGTCGCCGAAGGTACACCTGATGAAGTTATGTCGAACCCTGCATCCCTAACCGGCCAATATCTGTGTGGCAGCAAACGAATTGAAATCCCGGATGAACGCCATAAACCAAATAAGAACAAACAACTCATTCTGCAAGGCGCCAAGGGAAATAACCTTGAAAACGTTACACTTGAAATTCCAGTTGGCTTATTTACCTGCATTACTGGTGTTTCAGGCTCTGGTAAGTCAACCCTGATCAACTCAACGCTTTACCCCTTAGCGGCGACTGAACTAAATAATGCCACGACCTTAAATGCAGCAGAGCACGAAGCCATTCACGGCATGCACTTTTTCGATAAAGTTATCGATATTAATCAGAGCCCGATCGGACGCACCCCAAGATCAAACCCCGCGACCTATACAGGACTGTTTACACCTATCAGAGAGTTATTTGCTGGCACTCACGAGGCAAGGTCTCGTGGATATAAACCAGGCCGCTTTAGCTTCAATGTTAAGGGTGGCCGCTGTGAGGCCTGTCAGGGTGATGGCGTCACAAAAGTAGAAATGCACTTTCTACCTGATGTCTATGTCCCTTGTGATGTTTGTAAGAGCAAGCGATACAACAGGGAAACACTAGATATCACCTATAAAGGGAAGAATATCCACGAAGTTCTGGACCTTACTATCGAAGATGCGCGTGAATTCTTTGACGCGGTTCCCTTTATTGCCCGAAAGCTTCAGACCTTAATGGATGTTGGCCTGTCGTATATCAGACTTGGTCAAAGTGCGATTACACTATCTGGCGGCGAAGCCCAGCGTGTCAAACTAGCTAAAGAGCTTTCCAAGCGAGATACAGGTAAAACCCTCTACATCCTTGACGAACCAACTACTGGCTTGCACTTCTATGATATCCAGCAATTACTGACTGTTCTTAACAGGCTTAGAGATCACGGCAATACGATTGTCGTAATCGAGCACAATCTAGATGTCATAAAAACTGCTGACTGGATAGTAGACCTAGGACCAGAAGGCGGTTCGAAAGGCGGTCAAATCGTTGCAACAGGAAGTCCTGAGCATGTCTCAGAGGTCGATGGTTCATTTACTGGACAATTCTTAAAGCCAATACTGGCCAGGAAATAAACAAAACAAGGCCTACGGGCCTTTCAGACTGCTGACAAACCTCGGCGTACTTTTTAGGACGCGCTTCTACGTGAATGAAATAGTTTTTTTCACTGTAAACTACTAAAAGATTTAAAAAATCGACCTATTTTGAGGTTGTTTTTTAAACGATTTATGCAAAACAAAACCTCGATATAAAATACCGGGGTTTATCAATACTCTGCAAGGCCTACGGGCCTTTAGCCTTATTTATTCCAGATACAAAAAAACCAGCACTAGGCTGGTTTTTTTACGACGGTGAGTAATAGACCTACTCGTCGTCATCCTCGAAGGCTTCAACCACTGGGCGGTCAACTAGCTCAACGAACGCCATTGGCGCTGCATCACCAGAACGGAAACCACATTTTAGAATGCGGATATAACCACCTGGGCGATCTTGGTAACGAGGACCAAGCTCATTAAACAATTTCGCTACAACAGCATTGTCACGAGTACGAGCAAAAGCCAAACGGCGATTTGCAACTGTATCGTTCTTCGCTAACGTAATCAAAGGCTCAGCTACACGACGTAGCTCTTTAGCTTTTGGCAAAGTTGTTTTGATTAACTCATGCTCAACAAGAGAAGCTGCCATATTTTTGAACATGGCTTTTCTGTGCGAGCTATTTCTATTAAGTTTACGACCACTTTTACGATGACGCATTTTATAATTCCTTACCTATTCAAACCGAGGATGACTTAGCCACCCAGTACTCGGTCATCACCTTTCAAACTAGCTGGAGGCCAGTTTTCAAGACGCATACCTAATGAAAGACCACGAGATGCTAGCACATCCTTAATTTCTGTAAGAGACTTCTTACCCAAATTAGGCGTTTTTAGCAGTTCAACCTCAGTACGTTGAATTAGGTCACCAATGTAGTAAATATTCTCTGCTTTCAAACAATTCGCAGAACGAACGGTTAGCTCTAGATCATCTACTGGACGAAGCAGGATTGGATCGACTTCTTCCTCTTCCTCTTCTTGAACTACTTCTTTTTCGTTATCGAAATCAACGAATACAGCAAGTTGTTGCTGAAGAATTGTAGCTGCACGGCGGATTGAATCCTCAGGATCAATAGTACCGTTAGTTTCAAGATCAATTACAAGCTTATCGAGGTCAGTACGTTGCTCAACTCGCGCATTCTCAACAGAGTATGCAACTCGCGAAACCGGACTATATGACGCATCCAACTGCAAACGACCGATTGCGCGTGTTTCATCATCATTATTACCACGCTGGTCAGCTGGCTCATAGCCACGACCGCGACCAACACGTAGCGTCATAGTGATATCACCATTGTCGCTAAGGTTGCAAATAACATGATCCGGATTCATGATTTCAACGTCATGATCCAACTGAATGTCACTAGCCAAGACTGGGCCTGGCCCCTTCTTAGTAAGCGTCAAACTAGCTTCATCGCGTGAGTGCATGTTTATAGCCAAACCTTTAAGGTTCAAAAGGATCTCAATAACATCCTCTTGAACACCTTCGATTGCGCTGTACTCATGCAATACACCTTCGATTTCTGCTTCTACAACTGCACAACCCGGCATTGATGACAAAAGAATTCTTCTTAATGCGCTACCAAGCGTATGGCCGAAACCTCGCTCTAATGGCTCTAGAATAACTTTTGCATGTGTTGCGCTTAAACCTTGAACTTCAATGTTTCGTGGATTCAAGAATTCATTAACTGAACGCTGCATATATGCCCCTATACCTTATGTTGTATCCGATGAGATTACTTAGAGTAAAGCTCAACAATTAGATTCTCGTTGATGTCCGAAGGTAGCTCTGAACGCTCAGGAACAGCTTTAAAAGTTCCTGTGAGTTTATTGGTATCTACGTCGATCCACTCAACTGCCCCGCGATTAGCTGCTAACTCAACAGCGTTTTTAACACGCAATTGGTTCTTAGCTTTTTCGCGAACAGCAACAACATCACCAGCTTTAACTTGGTAAGATGCGATATTCACTACCTGA
>NZ_LWGG01000355.1:0-721 GCF_001635365.1 Oleiphilus sp. HI0128
CACAGCCAATCAGAGGGCTAATATTCGTTAAGAAAACTGGACCAATTAAGACCTTGGCAGAACTAAGAAATGCAACCATTGCGTTTCCTGGCTTGCTAGATTTTGCCGCCAGCGTAGTGCCGAGAGAAAGCCTGAATAAACTTAACTTCGATATCATCCCCCAGTTTTTATCTAGTCAGTCAGAGGTCTACAAAGGCGTCGCTAATGGGGATTACATCGCCGGTGGCGGAACTGATGAGAGCTTTAGAGCACTCCCCCCTGAAATACGTAGTCGCCTGAGAATGCTCTGGGACAGCCCCGGGTTTTCTCCCTACCCTCTTATCGCACACCCTCGCGTCGATTTTTTCTCGCTCACCAAGTTAAAGCGGGCGTTTGTGAATATGATTAAAGATGACGAAGGGGAAAAGCTTCTCAAGTATATTTTTGTTGAAAACGGCTTTGAGGTTGCTAAAAACAGCGACTGGGATGAAATTGGCCTGATCGACCTCCATATCCTTAACGGTACTTCGAAAAAATCTCATGCAGAGTAAACAGGCCTACCTCTTTGGAACTTGCCTAATAGATTCCTTTTACCCGGAATCAGGTATGGATGCGATTGCTCTGCTTGAACTATGTAATTATCAAATAGTATTTCCTCAAGCGCAAACCTGCTGCGGACAGCCTCCCTATAATTCGGGTGAAGCAAGCCCAGCCAAAGATGTCGCCTGGCACACCATTCAGG
>NZ_LWGG01000356.1:0-631 GCF_001635365.1 Oleiphilus sp. HI0128
GAGTGATATTCAGATCGTCGACCCTGACGAAGCACGTGAACGCTATGTCATCCCAATGACAGAGATCAGAAAGCATAAAGGCGTGAGTCACCAAATGGCGCGAGCAATGCTAGAAGACAATGTCGTACTCGCAACGATGATGGTGGCGCTAGATGAAGTTGACGGGCTTGTATCAGGAGCTGTTCACACAACAGCCAACACTGTGCGCCCCGCGCTTCAGTTGATTAAAACAAACGATTGCGCCAAGGTAGTGTCTTCAGTTTTCTTCATGTGCCTCCCCGACCAAGTACTTGTATATGGTGACTGCGCCATCAACCCAGACCCGAATGCCGAACAGCTGGCCGATATTGCGATACAAAGTGCCGACTCAGCCAAAGCATTTGGCATTGACCCCAAAGTCGCCATGATTTCCTATAGCACAGGTGTAAGCGGCACCGGCGCAGACGTCGACAAAGTTCGTGAAGCTACTGAGATCGCTAAGAACTTAAGGCCAGACCTCGTAATTGACGGCCCCCTCCAATACGATGCGGCGGCGATTGAAAGTGTCGCCAAGAAAAAGGCACCGAACAGCCCGGTGGCCGGTCAAGCAACCGTTTTTATCTTCCCAGATCTAAATACTGGTAACACCACC
>NZ_LWGG01000357.1:0-1199 GCF_001635365.1 Oleiphilus sp. HI0128
TCAGGATTAGGGTACTTTTCTTTCAGCGCGTTAATACCCCGTTCTACCTCAAATGAGCCTTCCAGGGCAGCGCTCTGGTGCGCGACAGTATGATAAAAATGATCCAGCAACTTTGAACTATAAGGTTTATGCTGCCAGTGAGTTTCAAGAACCTCAGGACACATTAATGACAATTCACCCCGAACTCTAAATTGCTGTAGTAGCGAAGGATAGAAAAATAGCAGTTCTACCTTCGCCTCGTTTAAATGTAGTAGGTTCTTTTGGGCAAGTTTGTTCACAAACAGTACACAACTATCTGCATTGATTTCGCGTACGACCAAGGTGCGCATTCTTGGTTGAGACGCATCATTTTGCTCGAGTGTCGCGAGTGTGCAATATTTAGCACTGGGGTCCTGGTTTTGCTTGGCCTCTTGCCTAGCGTTCATCAACAAAGTCATAGGTTGATATTCAGTCATAAACTCTTCGCCCTGTTAATCTACGTAACCACTGCCAATAGCACTAAAGGGAAGCTCCAAGCCCAGTTCGGGCACCTGCGCTGCTATCCAAGCTGGAAAGGTGTTGCTGTTCGGGCCAGGAAAAACTTTATACTCGTTAGCCCAGGGGTAACGTTCAGCTAAAGCAACTATTTCTTCGATCAACTCTTCTGCTTCGTCACCTCGCTTATCCAAAAGAATTTGGGGCTGACTACCAAACCAATACCTATCAGGAATATCATTCTCGACTCTCAACACAGACAGTCCTCGTTTGGCACGCCAACCTATCACTTCAAGAACGGTATATTCAGAAGCATCTCTTGCTTTCACCGCAATCCAAGTATGTATCGCAAACCAACCTCGCCACCCCCATGCATCGGCACCATATACCTGAATAACCGCTTCGGGAGTTTCGGTAGACAAAGGGGCGAGCCCGGAAGAGTCTCTAGACGCTTCTCGCCAGCTTCCCGTGCTGCACCCCACCGCTAACACACTGAAAAGTATCATACTAAATTGAATCAATGCCTTAATGGTAAACATCGTCTATTTCCCCGTTATCTTCTCCGTAAAAACAAGACCTTAGTCTTACAAGCACTGGGCTTACAAACAACACGCCTTTTCCTGGCCCGAACAGCAACACCTTTCCAGCTTGGATAGCAGCGCAGGTGCCCGAACTGGGCTTGGAGCTTCCCTTTAGTGCTATTGGCAGTGGTTACGTAGATTAAC
>NZ_LWGG01000358.1:0-900 GCF_001635365.1 Oleiphilus sp. HI0128
CCGGTGCATCAGGCATATTCTGTGCTTTTTGCTCTTGGGAGTGAGCAATGGCGCGTTTGATTAGTGCGACGGCATCATCTAGATCGAAGGGTTTGGGTAGGTAGTCGAAAGCGCCACTCTGATAGGAGGAAACAGCGCTGTCCAAGTCGGAATGAGCGGTCATAATAATGACCGGAACTGCCGGTACGCCACGATGCAAATTATTAGCTTGAATCTTTTCAAGTAGTGCAAGCCCATCAATGCCAGGCATACGAATATCACTGATAATCGCATCAGGGCTCTCGCTAGAAAGTCGTTCTACTACACCTTCACCGCTTTCAAAAGAGCGAAGCTCGTAGTCTTCTTTTGCTAGTGCTTTTTCAAGTACCCAGCGTATAGAGCGGTCATCATCAATGATCCATACAAGTGGCTTTGTTGTCATAGTGTTACTCCGAGATACTTGAAACGTTTGTTGGTTTAGGTGAGCGCGTGCTATCGATAGGGATATAAATAATGAAGTCGGTTTTACCTGGTTTGCTTTCGCACTCGACCAAGCCATCGTGCTTGGTAAATATGCTTTGCGTAATGGATAAGCCCAGACCTGTACCTTCTGCGCGCCCACTGATCATGGGGTAAAAAATATTCTGAATGGAATCCTTTGGTATACCTGGACCGTTGTCGATAATATCAACCTTTAGTACCAGTCGATGTCGAGTATGACCAATAGTGAACTGCCTTAGAGTTCGCGTTCTCAAGACAATCTGAGGTGAAGGATTTTCGTCTTTTTGCTCAGACAGTGCTTGAAGTGCATTTTTCGCAATGTTCAGAAACGCTTGAATTAACTGACTTTTATCGCCCAGGAATTCGGGAATACTTGGGTCGTAGTCCCTGATAATATTAATTTTGCCTGCAGATTCGGCA
>NZ_LWGG01000359.1:0-702 GCF_001635365.1 Oleiphilus sp. HI0128
GTTTTCACCTGATGAAGACATTCCTTCTGAAAGACTGCTAACTTGGAGGTGAACGTGCAGCGCGTAGAAGCTTCCGGGAGACTCGATACCTGCAGCGATCTCACAAGCTATACACAAAGAACGTGCCTCTTGAAGTGTCACGCAACGCTCGGGACTTACNGAACCAGCTTTGACAGAGATCCATAAAGTTTTAAGAGTATCTTCCTGAGCTTTAGGAAGCTCAAGTTGCGAGGCAAACTCATCATCAAGGCTCGCATCGGCCTGAGTATTATTGTGATAGACCTCTCTACAGAGCTTAGCCTTACGCTGTACTTCTTGCCAAGCTAATAGGTGCTGCCTGTTTTCTTGGCCAGCGATAAGTTGCTTAAGTTTTTTGAGTAAAGCTTCAAAACGATTTTGAATTTTTTCCAGAGCTTTGCCTTGTACTGAAGGTAGGGACTTATATTCTTTACGGTACTCGCTTAATCTGGCTTTGAGTTCGCTAAGGTTGGTATCGCTTAGGGAATCGAGTTCAGATTCGATACGAGATAGAAGCTCGTTCGCTGCGTTTGAAGCCTTATTCGCCTCTTCTTTCTTTTCATTGCGAACTTGGTCGCGGCGGGCAAATATCTGGTCGCAAATTGCGCGAAATGCTTGCCAAAGCTCTCTTTCTTTCTTATAAGGCGTGATGCCAACCTTTTGCCAGGCTTGTTGTAAGTCCTT
>NZ_LWGG01000360.1:0-368 GCF_001635365.1 Oleiphilus sp. HI0128
AACTTTTCATCACTACACTTTAATTACCTACAATAGCAATTCAATAAGCATAGAAAGGGATAGTAGTGCGGACAATAAAAATCTTTCTCATATTTACTGGTTTATTTCTTCTCCCCCAAGCACAAGCATCTTTACCAAATCATTTGAGCCTAAGTGAGCTTTCATGTGATCAAGCATATTACTTGGTACAAAAGCCGATCGAGTGGCTAACCAGGACAAAAGATTACAGGGATAATGGAGGAAAGCTATATGACCGCTACCACCCAGATGCGTCATTTCAGAATATTGAAATCCGAAAAGATAATTGGTTAAGTAAGTTCGATGAGTGTATGAATTTGAAAAAAGGAATGGTTCATTCGTACTATGGG
>NZ_LWGG01000361.1:0-418 GCF_001635365.1 Oleiphilus sp. HI0128
GTAATAAACAGATGATCCGACAATTTATGTCGGTGCTTAAGCAGCGTATTGTGCCGCTCAAATATGGTGATTTGTATTCAGTCTTTGAAGGTTTAGATATTTGCTTACAGCCAGCAGGTCATATTCTTGGCTCTGCTTATGTTGAGTGCTGTGTAAACCAGGGGAAGGACGCGCATACGTTTATCTTTTCGGGTGATTTAGGCGCTCCTCACTCTCCTTTGTTAGCCGCGCCGAAGCCTCCTGAAGCATGTGATACCTTGGTGATTGAAAGCACTTATGGCGATAAGAATCATGAAGATCGACGCTCTCGTCGGCAGCGACTTAAGGCAGTGATCGAGAGTGCTGTTCAAGACAGAGGTGTGGTCTTGATTCCTGCGTTCAGTATCGGCCGCACTCAGGAGCTATTGTATGAACTTGA
>NZ_LWGG01000362.1:0-370 GCF_001635365.1 Oleiphilus sp. HI0128
TTGCCTTCATTCTTTCAGAATTTGCCCGATACAGCAAACCCATGAGCGGGCAAATAATTAATTATGCTAGATATATCAATCAATTCTAGACTACTTTTAAGATCTTAATGAGTTTTTAAAGAGATGATCTGATATGATTTTCTATTCATCGAAATCGACCCTTTGTGATTGGTCGTTATTTAGCATAAAACACTCTCGGGGGAGTACATAAGTGGCACTGGCAATTTTCGACTTAGACAACACATTAATCGCGGGTGATAGCGACCATGCCTGGGGCGAATTTCTCGTCGAAAAGTCTATTGTCGACGCTCAAGTTTACAAAGAGGCCAATGATCAATTTCTTTTGGATTACCAAAATGGTGAACTCGAC
>NZ_LWGG01000363.1:0-10164 GCF_001635365.1 Oleiphilus sp. HI0128
GTAACTACCGTCATCTAGCCGATAACGCATACCTTTTGGGCCATTAGCACTCCACATTTTGGCTTCTGCATCTTTGACTTCAGCTTCATCGGCAAACTGGTTCCAGTAAAATACGCCAACGTTCCAACCCCTTTGCTTCCAGGATTTATGCGAGAGTGAGTTGCCATTGTTGGCGAAGGTAAAGTCTTCGCGGTCATAGCCATCTTGCGAAGAGCCATTCTGCCAGCCATGGAAATAAATAACCGTTGGCTTCGAGTCGTCATAGTAATTACTAATGGTTTCGTTAATCGTGCCATCAGCCTCAATTGCTTTGACCTGATTCTCTGCGCCATTTTGCACCCTAGCCCAGTGCAGGCCATAGTCTAGAAATTCCTCTCCAGCCGCTAATGCGATATCAGAACAGGCAAGCGTCAGGCCTAGTGTCATGACCTTGAGTGGATGAGTATTAAAGAAAGATTTAGGTTTCATAATTTCCCCGTTTTTATGTTTGTTTTGGGTACTTCTTATTGTTCCTTTAGTGCTACAACACGCCACCTTCTTGTGGCGAAACTACAGACTAAAAAACAAATACTTAGAAGGCTTTGGCAAAAATGGGCAAACTAGGTTGTTTAGGTTAAAAGGTATTTATTCGGGCTGGATATTCGAATTTTAGTTGGGTTGTTATTTACTCTGACTCGTTGACTTTCGCACGATCAACCTCGTGCTAACCCGCCTGCGAGCCGTGGAAGGCTCTGCCTACAGATTTGGAGACCACCGCCCCTTCGTTCAAAGCGTCTTCAGTAAATCTGACTGATAATCTTCGATGCTCACGCTCAAACCCAAGCTTTGTATTTTTTCTTCCAGTTCGCGTAAGTCAGTTTTTAGCTGATTGATAGTGAGCGTATTGTCATCCAGCTCATATACCTGAATAGAAGCTTTCAAGTGATAATATTTGATGATAAACGCTTGGTGATTGTTCTGTTCCAACGCTTGGTTTAAGGCTTTTGATTTTCGGTAAATTGCATTGAGCTCTTGTTTAAGCTGCCAGACATACCAAACTTCCGACATAAACGGCGTATTCCGGTTTCGGTATAAAGTATTTAGCACAAGCGCTACGGCAGACACTACACCCACCAGATTCAGAACGAAATTTGAACCTCCAGGTTCCCCAACTAAATGAATCAGTAGGGTTGATACGCTAAGCGCGATCGCCAATAAAGCAACAATGCTTCCAGCAATCACCCAGTTAAGGTGCTTTCGATAAGTTGTTTTATCAATATTCTGTAAATTCATATTCTTCTAACTAAAACCTCTAAATATTCAGTCTCAAGATAACAACAGAAACTTAAATAAAAATGGCGGCCAAAAAGGCTAATAATATAAGCGCTGTAACCGGTACAGAGATACCAGAAAAGTATTGTATTAACTTTGGCCCTTCCGTGACTTTCACAGCACTGAAGGCTTCTTCAGCATTTCTATATACCTCAGCTTTTAACTCAATGGGAGCACCTGTGATAATTTTTTCCCGAATCTCTTCAAGTTCTTCCAAACTCAAAAAATTCAAGTAAGGCTCGTTCTCACTATAACTCAGGATAATCGAGCGTATTTGATCACGATGAGAGTCTGGGGTACGAGAACAAGCGTTACAGACCTCAAAGGCTATAGCCTTATTCTCACCGCAATAAATACATATACTTATCATAATATCGTCATTGGCCTTGTGCTAAGAGAGTACTATATGAAAGGAACAGCCAGCCTATCTTGGAAGATAAGCTAGCTTATTCTGGAATGCCTTAGCCTAATGCCCGAAGCTCTTCATAAGACCTTTAAGCTTGTCACCACCTTTCTCTTCAAGTTTCTCCATCAGCTTCTCTTTAGCTTTCGCTTTCAGTTTTTCCGTCTGCTTTGCTTTAGCTTCTTTGATAAGCTTATCAAGTATTTGTTTACCCATAGCCTGAGCAAGTTCCTTTGGAGGAAGGCCCGCACTTCCACCTACATTCGAGACAGCAAAGGTGGGGAGAGTTTCATCATACTTTTTCTGGCCAAGCGCACTCAGATCTAACGCTAGTTGCGTATCTTTGATAGTTAGCTTCTTGATCACGATGCGCACGTCGGAGTCTGCACCCGACTCTTCCTTAGTCTTGTCAGCACTGCCGCTTTTTCCTGAGTCAGCACTAGCCTGACTGGTAATCTGCTCAAGCAATACATTTAGATTACCTTTTCCTTGAGCATTCAATTCATACAGTGCCGAAAGTGAATCAACCAAGACTTCCCCAATGACAATCGGCATTTCAGTGATATTCTCTGTACCAATATCCAGGCGCACGATACCAAAACCAAGAGCTGACGTCGGGGTAAAGCCATTAGGGTTAGCGACAGAGAAATCGCTCAACTCACCAAAACCATCCATCAACCTGATATCAACACCCTCTACAACAACAGCGCTTTGTAAAGCCTTGCTGCCATGCGTTTCAACCTGCTCTTTAACGATGTCATTGAGTGAGCCGGCCAGGTAAGCAACACCTGCGACGGCGATTAGTATAATTATCAAAAGTGGTAATAGTATTTTCTTCATAAAGGTTACCTATGGCTGTTGTTGCTTATCTTTTAATTCGTTTTCGCGCTGATTGTGCCTTAATCTGGCCTTAATCACTAACTTCATTTTATGCATTCGATGACCACTGATGAATAATGCGATGGCTATCAAGCCTAGCACTCCGTGACCCGCCAGAGCCTGGCTTCCAAACTCCCGATACACGACATAGTCTTCGATTTGGCCGACAAAGCCAATCATTATGACAAAGCTCAAGAAAATTGCGATAAAGGTCGGTGCGCTGTGCGCACCGTCGGACTCCTTAAGCAGGCGCTTTTCGAGCCTGCCTTAATACTCCACTCGCTCTCCCCATGTTTTAATGATAGGAATCTCTCCCACCCAAACGGGAAGCACCAAGTCTTCAATGTCATCATTTGGGCCGCCCTGTCTTTGTTTCACTGCCCCTTCGTCGATGTCCATCCTGAGTAGTGATGTTGCCTGAAGTTCCTTTTCATTGGGTTGGCGAATTTGTTTCCAACGGCCGGTTTCGAGCTGTTCAACAAAGTGCTCATATGCGGCAAGCTGTTGCTGTTCATCTTCCACCAATTCAAAGTAGCCAAACAGTACAGCCGAACGATAGTTAGCACTGTGATGGAAGCCCGATTTCGCCATTACCCAGGCATTTAATTCAGCGAAGGATACACAGGCTTCGAGCCCACTCGTGAGTTGCTTAACCAGGCGACTGCCTCGACTACCATGGATATAAATCGCATTGTCGACACGCCAGCAAAGCATCGGGATAGACATAGGTTTACCTTCGGGCGCAAAGCAAATATGCGCCAGTTTTAGCTCATCAATCAAGGGGTATAAGTCGCTCTGTTGGTAACTGGCTCGTTTTGCTGCTCGCTTTATTTCAGAGCGCTGCGTTTTCTTTAAGGTCACCTCTATTCTCCTTTGTTATATAAAGATATTTCCTATCGCACTCGTATCTCTGTGCTTGACTCATGCTTAGTCTGAATCAATACTGGCCCCACATTAAGATCCAATAATTAATTTCTGGTGGTACCAATTTGAGCACTGAAGAATTTGACTCGTTACGTGACTTTTCTTTTTCTGGCACCGAGACACTGCAACATCAGCTGTATCAGGGGGTCAAGAACAGAATATTAGATGGACGATTAGTCTCAGGGAGGCGATTACCTTCTAGCCGTGCGCTGTCGAGTATTCTTAAGGTTAGCCGAAACACGGTTTCGGGCGCCTTCGAGCAACTGAAAGCTGAAGGCTACCTGCAAACGAAAAAAGGAGCGGGCCACTATATTGCGACCAATCTTCCTGATGATTATCTCAATGCTCAAACGAAGAACATCATGCGATTTGAGTCAAAACCAACCAAGATGCCGCTCTCTGATTCTGGAAAAGTCTTGCTCGGCGACAACAAGATCAGAGTCTATCGCAACACCAGTTTCGAAGCCGGTTTACCTGACCTCAAAGCTTTTCCCATCAAAAAATGGGGGCAAATATATCAACAACAAAGCCAGCGTATCGCCTTGCTTGGATATGATTCATTACAAGGTTCGTCCTACTTGAGAGAAGTGCTTGCCAGCTACTTAAAATCTTCACGAGGATTGGATTGCACACCCGAGCAAATCATCATCACGGTTGGCGCTCAACAAGCGGTCAATATCGCGATTCAAGTCATCTTGAATCACGGAGATGAAGTCTATTTGGAAAACCCGGGCTACATTGGAATGCGCGAAGCCTTTAAAGCACATCAGTGCAAAATTACCGGCATCCCGGTGGGTAAGAATGGCTTAGACCTACAAGCACTACCGAAGAAACCAAAGGGTAAAATCTTATGTGTCACACCGACTCATCAATATCCGATGGGCGGGATTATGCCTTTGGCAAATCGCTTAAACATCCTTCAATGGGCTGCTGAAAATGGAGTATGGATTCTGGAGGATGATTACGACAGTGAATATCACTATGAACACAAACCGATTGCCTCCATGCAAGGTTTGGGTTTACAGGATCAAGTTATCTACATCGGTTCATTTAGCAAGGTACTTTACCCTGCACTAAGGCTTGGCTACATGGTTGTCCCTGAGCAAGTCATTGCCCCATGTGTGAAGACGAAAAATAGAATCGCAGGGCAAACACCAATGGTTGAGCAGGAAACTGTCGCTGAGTTTATTGCAGAAGGGCACTTTATCAGGCACCTGAGAAAAATGAGAGGGCTCTATCACGAGAAATTCAAAACGATCATCGCGGCTTGCGAACAGCACCTGGAAAATCTCGCAAAGCCCGAGTGCACCGGCGCGGGCATGCACATAGTATTGATTTTTAATCCGCAACTTTGCCAGGCCGGGCTATCAGATATGAAGGTTGTTGAAGCGATGAGGGAGCATAACCTCTCTGCCAGCCCCTTATCCACTTATTACCTCGATCGAGCCGAGGAGCAAGGCCTTGTACTGGGTTTTGCTAATACGGAGCTAAGCCTGATTGATCCGCATATACAAACGCTTCGGAATGTCATGCTTTCATGCATGACTAGCACTTAATCAATACTGTAAGGTCAATCGAACTAAAACAAGCCCACACCTCTATCAATATACTCAACTCGGCGGCGAGGCGTACCATGAAATGATTGTTCCAGGTTGAATTCAACACTCCCAACCGGAACACTGAAGAATACTCCGCTCGGTGTCGAAACGCGTTGCTGACTAACAGGTTCAATCCATTCCATGGCCTTTTTCTGCATCGACAAAAAGAAACCGCCAGTAGGTAGAAAAGTGCCGTTCTTTTGTTTTTCCCCTACTTCCATGCTTTTAAACTGAGTCATCGGAAAACAGGTCGGAACTCCATGAAGGTTACAGTCAGTCGTGGCAAAATCTATATCACCAATAAACGGGATAGGCCCAAGCGTAAAATTTGAACCACTGGGCAAACCGATATGGGTCGCTCGGACAGGGTCTGGCTGACCACCGCTTTCATAATCTACCTCACCATCCACCACATTCGGTGCGGTAATCGGATGAGCCTGCCCTTCTACCGGTGTAAAAGGCAAGAGAGCCCCCGCTAAGGCAAACCACCAGGGGCGATTAGGGGCATCAATCAATGCGTAAGCATTATCCTTTATTTGAACGGGCAGTTGACCGGTAAAGCTCAAAATATCCCCAGAGAAAATACCACGCGCCTGATGAAAGCCAATACGCATACCCACTAGTTCATCGTCTTCTTTAGCGATTTCGATGTAAGGGTCATAAAACTCAAAAGGAATGATTTCGCCCGCTCTATAGTAGCGTCCATCCATCTTTCTACCACTGGTCTCGGCAATCGCGCCAAAGCTCATATTCTTAACCCAAAGATCTGCGCCCTGCTTTTCCAAGCCTGGTTCTGTTCCATCACACTCAAAACAAGCTTCGCCATTTTCCCAGCGAGGATATTCGCCTAATTTAAGCTCCTCAACGTTCAGCTGCGTCTTGAGTTCCATACCAATATTTACTCGGGTCATTTCTTTTCCAAGAACGGTTTCCTGGTCTAGGGTGACAAAAGCTTGGCCGGAAATCTCCGATAGCTCTTCATCCTGCAAGGGAGTCATATCGGAATAACAGTTTTCAACGAATAAAACCGTTTTCGCGTAAATACAACCTGCAATGAGTTTGCCCAATGTATGAATTTCATCTTTGATGCTGGAAAAGTAGGTACTCATACAAACATCCTTTTGCACATGTGTGTTTTTATTTTGTTTATTTTTCACACATGCTAACGATGAAAAGTACCTCCCTCAACGAGATATTCTTACCTTTGTGAATGCCTTCAAGTCAGCCCCCTCCAAAGGATGGTAAGGTAGCTGGATATTACTACTTAATCACTTCGCCAATCACACAAGCCAAGTCATAACCCGCGGTTCTCAGCTCATTTAAACAAGCGTTCGCTTGATCAGCAGGCACTCCAGCCAATAAACCTCCCGCAGTTTGGGGGTCAAATAAAATCTCTGCTTCTTTCGGCGTTTCCAAGGAAATAAAAGCACGCATCTTGGTATCGATTTGTTTGTTTTGCTCATGCAAGCTCGAGAATATACCCTTAGCCATCAGTGCTTCAGTACCGTCCAATACAGGTAAGGAAGCCAGATTCAAAGAAGCCTTTTGCTTTGACGCCTGAAGCATTTCCAGTAAGTGTCCAGCTAAGCCAAAGCCCGTGACATCGGTACAAGCTTTCGCCCTATGGTTGAAGAGGATATGACTCGCCTTTTGGTTAGACTGAAGCATCATTTCAATCGCCGATTTCACCCAAGGCCCCTTCGCCAAGCCTCGCATATCCCCTGCAAATAAAGCCCCTGTTCCCAGCGCTTTAGTTAGAATCAATTTATCACCTGGCTGAAGCCCAGCCTTGGTTAGAAGCTGGTTTTCATCGGTTAGACCATTAATGGTAAAGCCAAGGCTTAGTTCAGCACCTTCTGCAGTATGCCCCCCAACAATGGGCATCTCACACGCATCAAAAACCTTGCTCGCGCCAAGCATCAGATGAAGCAATTGCTGCTCAACTTTTTCTTCACTCGCAAAAGGTAAGGTCACTAAAGCTTGGGCGCTATGGGGCGTTGCTCCCATGGCAAAAATATCACCCAAGGCATGGTTCGCGGCAATCTGGCCAAAGAGGTAGTCATCATCGATGAAACGTCGAAAAGCATCGACAGACTGGACTAATAATTTATCGGCAGGAATGGCCAAAACGGCGGCATCATCCGGCTGGGACAGTGCTACCTTCGCCTTATCCTCATAACGTGTTGAAAGCTGGGCAATCACGCGATTTAAAATAGGCTGCCCCACTTTGGCACCGCAACCGCCACAACGCATACTCATCGGCTCAGCATCCACACTCGCATTTTCAGCGGGGATCATCGGCTTGGCAAGTTCACTAAAGCGGCGCATAAATTTACGGTCGATTGAATCTTTCCAGTGCCATACCCATGCGCCCGACATTGCCCAGTCACCTCTAGAGGCAATTGCAGCTTTGTCGCCAGTACTCACTAAACTCAGGAACTTGCTCTGAGGGACAAAGGCTTTTAATGGCTCACCACGTAGGGCTTTTTCAAGATTATCAGCCAAGGGTTTACCCTGGCGCACAGCAAATACACCGGCTTTAGGCCGTGGGTGATCCAGCACATCAGCAATATCACCCGAGGCAAAAACATTAGGATGAGAAACTGACTGCAAACAAGCATCCACTTCTATAAAGCCCCGCTCACTACAGGCTAAACCAGCGGCTTTCGGCCATTCAGGGGCTGACGCCGATATTGCCCAAATAATCTTGTCTAAGCTTAGTTCCCTCGGGTTTTCAGCGTCTCGCGCATCGACCAAGCACCCTTCTTCAACTTTAGACACGCGAAAATCATGATGAACCTGCACCCCACGTTTATCCAATACCTTTTGGTAGCGCTGCTGCACTTTGGCATTGTGGCTGGGCAGTATCGTGTCACTCCCCGAGACCACGTGAAAGCGAAGTTGCTCAAAGCTCGTCTTTCGGTATTTTAGCGCACACTTAAGTTTGTGCTGCATCGCTAGCGCAACTTCAACACCACTGGCACCACCGCCGACAATACCAATATCTACCGGCGAAGTGAGTTCCTTACTCAGTAGGGATTGCTGCAAGTCATGCCAGAGAGCGAGAAAGCGATCAACAGGTTTCACACCAACGCTAAACTCTTTAGTGCCTGGTATGTTTTTTAAGTCTGGAGAAGAGCCTATATCTATCGACAATACGTCGTACGAAAACGGCGGATGCTGCTGACAGAAGATGGTTTTCGCTTCAAGATCGAGGCCTGTCACGCTATCTTCAATAAAGCGCACCCCAAAACTTCGACACGCTGCGCCCAGGTCGATATGCACGTCTTCATGCTCGTAGTTCCCGGCAATCAAGCCAGGCAGCATACCTGAGTAAGGTGTGAGTACTGAATTGGAAATCAGGGTAATGCGCACACCAGGTAGGTGACGCTTGGCCAACATGCTCAGAGCAATAGCGTGGGCATGGCCACCACCGATTAACACCAAGTCTTGGCTAATGGGTGTATCAGTATTTGTCTCATTTTTTTTCACGTTTATTCCTAATCCAGCTCTTTAAGAGAGGCGGTAATCAATGGTAATCATTCGTTATCGCTCCCTCTTTAGTGCCCTAAACCTGTAGGCAGAGCCTTCCACGGCTCGCATGAAGGCTAGCACGAGGTTGATCGAGCGAGGGATAGAACCCTCTGCCTACAGTCATTGTTATTTGTTAAATATAAGCTTGAATGCCACTACTCCGCCAGTGCGCACGGCGCACCCTATAACGGGACTGTTCCTCTTACACTAACGCATATCCGGCAAGGCATTGAGCCGCAGCTTTCGCCTAATACCGCGTGATAAGGTATCGACAAGAATATTCAGCAATGCCGTCACTAAAATTAAAAACAAGGCGCGATCAAAGCGCAACTCTTCGAAGGCCGAGTCGACGTAAAAACCCAAGGTATGCACGCCGAGAATTCCCAGTATGGCACTCTCTCGTAGAATCACCTCCCAGCGGTAAAACAAAAAGGCCAAAAAGGGCCGATATAATCTGGGCGTGACTTCGTAGGAATATAGATTAATGCCTTTCGGGGCGTCTTGTCTTAGCTTAAGGTTGCGTGATGCGTTGCCAATCAAATGCGCGATAATCGCACCATTGTGCAAGCTCAAAGCCACGATCGCGGGCACCATCGAGGGACCCATCATAATCAGTAAAACAAACACCAACATCAGCTCAGGTATAGAGCGCAAAACGACTAACAAGAAGTGTGACAGATAACGGCTGCCTTTGTTCAAAAATAAGGGTGAAATAAAGGGGTACATGACTAAGGCTAAGATGCCACTGCCCACCAATGAAATCATGGTCAGTAATAAGGTATTCCAAACGCCTTCGGCCACCTGCTGCTGTATCAGAAAGCTAGCCCAGTCCCATGTCGCATACCAAGCCTCTAGCTGCCAAAGAGTTTCAGCCCCTTTTAAGGGTTCAGGCAGGATATCGTAGCTTAAAAAGCGCCATATCAGATCGGTCTGTGTACTCAGGTATAAATTCAATTGAGTCGATAACCACACCACCGCGACTAGCAATAGCAGCAATAAGCTACGACGATGACTCCAGAATCTTAAGCTGGCGATGACAAAAAAGAAGACATAGAGCACTGCCGCGGCCTGATCGTACTCGCCTTCACTGAAGAAGCTTTCGAGATGAAAGCCCAGCGTAGGCAAGCCGATAAAACCAAGTATCGCGCTGCTTCGAATACCGCACTCCAAACGATAACGCGTATACGACACGACTTGCGGCCAAGCCTGCGCCAAGCGCGCGTAAAGAAAAGCCGAAAACGAGCCTTGTGCCTGGTGGGTCAGGGCATCATTCGGCGCACGATCGCTTTCTTCCAAAATCTCGGCATAGACCTTGGCGAAGATGCCAGAAAAAGGAATGATAATCGCCAACAAGCCAGTCAGCGTCGACAAGCCAAAGAACTGCAAAAACAGCAAAGCCCAAAAAATTTCATGAATTGAACGGATAAAGGCACAGCCAATACGGACCAAACGATGCTGAAAACATTGCGCCAACAGCAAGCCGAATACAGAAGAGATCGCCACACCGACCAAGGC
>NZ_LWGG01000364.1:0-444 GCF_001635365.1 Oleiphilus sp. HI0128
CGCAATATATACAAGTACAGGAATATTAACCTGTTTCCCATCGACTACGCTTCTCAGCCTCGCCTTAGGGGCCGACTCACCCTGCGCCGATTAACGTTGCGCAGGAACCCTTGGTCTTCCGGCGAGGGGGTTTTTCACCCCCTTTGTCGTTACTCATGTCAGCATTCGCACTTCTGATACCTCCACCCAACTTCTCAATTGAGCTTCATCAGCTTACAGAACGCTCCTCTACCATATCTAAAAGATATCCGCAGCTTCGGTGTACAGTTTGAGCCCCGTTAAATCTTCCGCGCAGGCCGACTCGACTAGTGAGCTATTACGCTTTCTTTAAAGGATGGCTGCTTCTAAGCCAACCTCCTAGCTGTCTAAGCCTTCCCACATCGTTTCCCACTTAACTGTAACTTTGGGACCTTAGCTGGCGGTCTGGGTTGTTGCCCTCTCCAC
>NZ_LWGG01000365.1:0-964 GCF_001635365.1 Oleiphilus sp. HI0128
GTTATCATCTCCATCGTGACTACCATCGTCGTCACTATCCGCTAACAGTGGGTCCGTACCTTGAGCCGCTTCATTCTCATCGGATACGCCATCGTTATCATCATCTAAGTCACAAGCATTACCCTGACCATCCTGATCAGTATTCTCCTGGTTCGCGTTAACGATTAATGGGCAATTATCGACTAGATTTTCAACGCCATCACCATCAGAGTCCGGATCACACACATCACCAATCTGATCCCCATCTAGATCAAGTTGGTCAGCATTCTCCTTAACCGGGCAGTTATCACTAGCATCTTCAATCGAATCGTTGTCATCATCGTTATCACAGGCATCGCCTTGTGCATCATGATCAGCGTTCTCCTGAACTGGGTTTGCCACCGCAGGGCAGTTATCTACCGTATCTGGAATACCGTCCTGATCTTCATCAGCAGTACAAACATCACCCACTCCATCTTCATTGGCATCAGCTTGATCATCATTCGGAACCGTTGGGCAATTATCCGCATCATCATCAACAGCGTCATTGTCATCGTTCAAATCACAAGCATCACCTTCAGCATCATCATCTGAGTTACGCTGATCAGCATTAGCAATTGCTGGGCAGTTATCGACACCGTCATTGCTACCATCATCATCAGAATCGGCATCTGTAGGTGAAGTACCCTGAGCTTCTTCCATGGTGTTCAATACACCGTCACCATCACTATCAATGTCGCAGGCATCACCTTGGCCATTGCCATCGGCATCTTCCTGGCCTGCATTAGCAATCAGCGGGCAATTATCATCACCATCATTTTCGCCATCGTCATCTGTATCAGCATCAGTCGGGTCGGTGCCTTTTGCATTTTCCTCCGCGTCGCTTAGACCATCATTATCATCATCATGGTCACAAGCATCACCACCATCTGATTCAGAATCAGAGTTTTCCTGATTACTGTTAGCGTCAATTGGACAGTTATCG
>NZ_LWGG01000366.1:0-663 GCF_001635365.1 Oleiphilus sp. HI0128
ATTAACCCCTTTGCTTTGGTGAGAGAAATTCGAGAATTTTGGGACGGCCCTTTGGCTTTGGCCGGTGCTGTGAATGATGGCTACGGTATACGTGCAGCTGAAGTGCTGGGAGCAGACTTTGCTTATATGGGAACACGCTTTATAGCCACCGAAGAAGCCGAGGTAGACCCTGACTACAAAAAGATGTTGGTTGAATCAGGGATTAAAGATTTGATCTTCACAGATACCTTTACTGGCGTGAAGTGTAACTTCCTTAAGCCGTCAATTGAGCGTGCTGGCGTTGACTTGGCAAGTTACCAGGCCAAGGAAAGTGTCGATCTTGATTTGGCAGGTAGTAATGCATGGAAGGACTTTTGGAGTGCTGGTGAAGGCGTATCGGGCATTCACACAATTAAATCGATGGCTGATTTAGTAAAGGAGTTAAAGGTAGAGTACCTGGGCGCAGTTGAAAAGCCGGGCTTTGCCAAGTAAAGGTTATAGTACGGTTAAGCTTGGCGCTGACGATACTGGGCAGGCGATACGTCCGCCCAGCGCGTAAATGAAAGCGAATGTGATTTCACTTACGATGTGTTTGAGGGGTTGTTTCACGTCTTTAAGATATTTGCTCCACGTGTTAGAGAGGCAGATACTGCGCTACAACAGATCGCATTATTTGTCCGGAAA
>NZ_LWGG01000367.1:0-665 GCF_001635365.1 Oleiphilus sp. HI0128
CTTACAAAACCATCCAAAAATTCGTTTGATAAATCAGAAAATTAACATTGCAAAAAGCAAAGTGAATTTGACCGAGCAGTCTTTGGAGCCCTCTTATGGTGTGGAGCTAAGCTACGGCATGAGAAGTGGCGACAATATGGATGGGTCTTCTCGTGCCGACTTCTTTTCAGCGGGTGTGAGTGTTCAGTACCCCTTTTTCAATCGAGGTCAGCAATCCAGCCAGATCAGCGCGGCTAAGCATCGTCAGGCAGCTATTGAGTTGGAGCGTTCAGAAGCATTAGAGCAAGCTCGCTTTACGTTGAAAGATCTCGCCAACCAATATGACATCACCCGCGATCAACGTGTGCTTTATGAAGAAAAAATATTAACCACATTAGGCAAGCAGAAGCACAGCGCCATGCATAGCTACGAGTCAGATAAGGGCAATTTCCGCATCGTATCTGAGCTGTTTCTGAAGGAACAAAGCGCAAAAGTGCAGCGTTTGCGCTTGCTTGTGAATGAACAAATTATTCTATCTCGTATTAATTATTGGCTGAACTAAAGCTAAGGAGAATCAACACATGAAGCAATTTATTTTAGCCATTACTGTCCTAGCTATTGGTTTGGCCTTGGGGACCTTTTTCGGCCCTCAACTCATGCAGGGGACAATGAGTGATGGAGAGTTG
>NZ_LWGG01000368.1:0-749 GCF_001635365.1 Oleiphilus sp. HI0128
GGAATGGTCGGGGCAAGCACTGCTTTGGGGCTATCTAAGCTAGGCCTTGATGTCGTCATGATTGATGCCTTTGCCTTCTCTAAAGATATACCTGAGTACACTCCTAGCTACGATGCGAGGTCGACAGCCTTGTCTTGGGGCACGCGAGAAATCTTAGAGCAGCTTGATGTCTGGACAGATATTGAGCCTTCGGTATGTGCCATCGAACAGGTTCATGTATCAGAAAAAGGCTGCTTTGGAACCACCCGGATGCATGCAGCAGAGTATGGACAGGAAGCCTTAGGTTATGTGGTGCCGAATCAGTGCTTGGGCCAGAGTTTGTTAAGCAAGGTGTATGAGAGATCACTACCTTTTTATAGTGGTGTGAAGGTTTCTCATATATCTCAAGGCAAAGACTTCCATCAAGTGCACTTAAGCTCAATTGAGCAGCCTGAACAGCAGAAAGTGCTAAACACTCGCTTGATGGTGATTGCAGATGGTACGGAGTCGAGCACTGCGAAGCTATTAGGCATTGCTTATCAAGTGGAAAAATATTCTCAGCATGCCTTGGTGGCTAACGTCAGTACTGCATTGCCAAATGAAGGTGTTGCGTTTGAGCGCTTCACTAAGAAAGGCCCATTGGCAATGTTGCCCTTGAGGGAGTCTGATTGTGCACTGGTCTGGACACATGACGAAAAAGAGATACAGGCACATTTGGATATGAGCGATGCTGAATTTTGTAAAGCTTTGGAAGAGAGTTTCAGTGAGCG
>NZ_LWGG01000369.1:0-858 GCF_001635365.1 Oleiphilus sp. HI0128
TTTAGACATCTATGTATAACTTGCCTGTATTTATGCTACTTTTTACTAGCTGTTACAATTTTATGCGCCTTAAAGCCTTATATTTTCACTAATATGAGCGATTTAATGCAAAAAGTATTTTGAGATCTAAATATAGTACACTAAATATAATAATACTAAAACCTGCGAAAGAATTTGGAAGGAATATGCCAGCTGATTCAGCCATACAATATGTAAGCTTCTCTCTTGCTGAAGAAACGTATGCATATGAGGTTAAGCTGGTCAGAGAGATAATTACCTATCGAGAACCAACCCCTGTTCCTGGGTCAAACCCCGAAATAGCAGGCATCTTAAATGTTCGCGGTGAAATCGTTCCGGTACTTTCTGCTGAGAAACATATACAGGTAAGCACTGCAGAAGCCCATCAAAGAATTCTCATTCTAGACTCAAGCCGTGGCGCCGCTGGAATAGCCGTCGAGCACGTGGGCGAAATCTTTCTAGTTGAGCCAAGCAAAATCAATATCGAAGCAGATTCCTCAAAAAATGTTGTAGGAACAGTCTTGCATAGGGATAATCTAGTTATCTTATTAGAGGGGCTTTGAGAGACCTCTGCTACTTAATACCAAGTTTATGAGGACTGTCCATTGGATCATATCGAAGAAGTTTTGGTTTCCCTTCGTCGCGTTATTCGGGCGACAGACCTCCACTCCAAACATTTAGCCAAAACAACCGGGCTAACAGCACCACAGATTCTCTTGCTGCAAACGATAAGAAATAAGGGCGAAGTGAGCATTGGTGAACTGGCACATGACATGAGCTTGAGCCAAGCTACCGTCACAACCATTCTTGACCGCTTGGAAAAGCGCGAATTTGTCTATC
>NZ_LWGG01000370.1:0-649 GCF_001635365.1 Oleiphilus sp. HI0128
CGTGAAAGTGGTGTGGACTCTGACTTCATAGCCAAGTCTCTGTTAAGCTTAAATTACCGATTTGAGGTGTGGCAGAAAGTGGTAGATGCAGCAAAGCATTATCTGCACTCAGGTCAAGCCACGCACGAGCATGCGGTGCTGGTTAAGGCTCTAAGAGATGCAGAAGCAATCGACTCCCGCAATGAAGAGCATGAGCCGCCTCTAGGCTTGAGCTAGTTCGCTAAGCTTGCCAGCATTTTCAACGTTTTTTAGCTCAAGTTTCGCTAATTGTGGTGTGGATAAATCAATGCCCTCAATAATGGACGCCGTATATACCGCGTCATTCACGCGAAAGATTGTTCCCATCAAATGCTTTCGAATCGTTGCCGTAACTTTTGTATTTGGAATTCGATCAAGATAGATCCACAGCGTATATTCTAGTGCGTAATCACCCGCGTGCGTAAGTGCCCACTCGAATTGCCGGGTTTGGTTGATTTTAATATCGGGTTTTTCAAGGCAGTTTTCTTGCGCAAGGCTAAAAAACTTATCGATTTTCGCTTTGAAGTCTGCCAGCTGTTTTTGTCGTTCGTCTTTTGTTTTGCCATCAAATTCAGGGTAGCCAATGTTGTAGCTCAAGGCTTGGCGTACGCCATCAGTACTCGCTACGCGA
>NZ_LWGG01000371.1:0-782 GCF_001635365.1 Oleiphilus sp. HI0128
GGCGGTAGGGAATGTTTACTTTTTGTGACTCTTTATGTATGAGGTTTGTATTTAAGATTTAATAGAGTATACTGCAGGCAGCCTAGAAAGCCCGGCTATTTTTTTATGTTCTGTGTTTAGACTTGCTAGTAATAGTGTTCAACCCGGTAAGCATAAGTTATATCCAGTTTTTCGGCGATTTTATGTTTTAGTTTTTTAGTCAGGATATGATTATGTCAGATAGAGTTACTGGTAAAGTTAAGTTTTTCAACGAATCTAAAGGTTTTGGTTTCATCGAGCAGGAAAATGGCCCAGACGTGTTTGTACACTTCAGCGCTATTCAATCTGATGGCTTCAAGACTCTTGCTGAAGGTCAGACTGTAGAATTTACAGTTGGTACTGGTCAGAAAGGTCCACAAGCTGAGAACGTTACTCCTATGTAATTTCTCTCGATGAGCATGCTACCCTCGTGGTATCAGCTTATTGAAAAAGAGCGCTTTTTAGCGCTCTTTTTTTTGCCTGTAAAAAATGCAGAGTGAGCAGTTCGCATGAGAGTGCTTGACGCCGAACTCCTAATAAACTCTTGGTTTAGCGTGAAATCGAGGGCTATGAGTGGTATCTTTTCGCTTTTATCGTGAAGGGAAGTAGGTATGAGCTCCAAACTGAGCGGCAAAAAGATATTACTTGGGATAACCGGCGGTATCGCAGCTTACAAATCTGCAGACCTGTGCAGGCAGCTCGTTAAGGCTGGCGCACAAGTACGTGTTGTGATGAGTAGGGGAGCTCAGCAATTTATTACCCCA
>NZ_LWGG01000372.1:0-814 GCF_001635365.1 Oleiphilus sp. HI0128
TCTAGCAGCTTTAAAGCGCTTGCTGATGGCAGAGCTGGAAGCGCGCTTGCAGCTCGTGCTGGGCTTGATAGAAGCATTAAATGAAACGGTGCAATCGGCAAACTGAGTGCATCGCTATGGACACAATTATGAAATTAGAGGTTACTAGTTGCTTATGAATAAGCTTCTTTTTGGGCTGGCATTTTTATTAGGCGCATTGGCTATCATCGGTATGAGCTGGGTATTCTTGGGTAGTGATACCTTGGCCTTGCTGATTACTGTCGTTATTGGTGTGGTGTTTAGTATTGGCACCCTTGAGCTCTTACGATTTCAGAAGGCGACACAAACACTGTCAGTCGCGCTAAAAGATATTCCAAAATTTGCCGTACAAGCCGAGTCGGATAACGAAAACCAGTTTGACAAATGGCTACTGTCGCTTCACGCCTCGCTGCGTAATGCTGTTCAGCTTAGAATAGAAGGTGAGCGCATTGGTCTACCCGCGCCTGTCGTGACGCCCTACTTAGTCGGCTTACTGGTAATGCTCGGCTTGTTAGGTACTTTTGTCGGAATGGTTGATACCTTGCAGGGTGCTGTCACGGCACTACAAGGAACCACAGAATTAGAGGCAATTCGCACAGGTTTGGCCGCGCCGATCAATGGTTTGGGCTTGGCTTTCGGTACGTCCGTTGCCGGTGTGGCAGCTTCAGCTATGTTGGGCTTGATGTCGACATTGAGTCGTCGTGAACGAGTGATTGCGACACGTGAGCTCGATGCCTGTATCGCGCATGAGTTTAAAGGCTTCTCTCTGGTTCATAACCGCCAAGAAACTTATAAA
>NZ_LWGG01000373.1:0-897 GCF_001635365.1 Oleiphilus sp. HI0128
TTGGGTTATGGGTATGCATTCTCTACTGCAGACATTGCAGCGTCGACATCGCAGCTATGTCCAAGTTCGTTAAGCACCGCGCCTAAAGAGCTAACGCAGTAATCAACGTTTTTACGATTACAGCCATTGCCCATTAAGCCGATTCGCCATGCTTTGCCAGCAAACTTACCTAGCCCTGCACCAAGTTCCAAGTCGTACTGGTTAAGTAGTGTTGATCTAACAGTCGCATCATCAATACCTTCTGGAATCTTCACTGCATTAAGTTGAGATAGGCGAATATCTTTAGGCACTAGCATTTCAATGCCGAGCGCTTCTAGACCAGCAACCAGTGCCTTATGGTGCAGCTCATGACGTTCCCAAGCGCTTTCCAAACCTTCTTCTTTAAGAATTAATAGCGATTCGTGTAGTGCATACAAACTGTTAACTGGCGCAGTATGGTGATAAGTACGCTTAGCACCTTCACCCCAATAGTCCATGACCAGGTTTAGATCGAGGAACCAGCTGTAGTTCTTAGAGCTTTTGGCTTTGATCTTTTCAATTGCTTTAGTGCTAAAACTGACCGGAGAGAGACCTGGGATACAAGATAAGCACTTTTGAGTGCCTGAATAAATTGCGTCTATGCCCCAGTCATCAACTTGAACATCAGAACCGCCTAAAGAGGTGACGGCATCAACGATTGAAAGACAGTTATGTTGTTGAGCTATTGCACATAAGGCTTTTGCATCAGAGCGAACACCGGTAGAGGTTTCAGCGTGAACAAAAGCGATCATTGAAAGATCAGGCTTTTCTGAAAGCGTCTGGGCTACTACTTCTGGCTCGACAGCTTCGCCCCGCTCAAATTCGATGGCTTAGACCTGAGGGCCTGCGCGAGTCGCGACTTCTTTCATGCGCATGCCA
>NZ_LWGG01000374.1:0-5155 GCF_001635365.1 Oleiphilus sp. HI0128
TGATTATCGTGAGTGCAATGCGGCAGAGCGTGTATCAGTGCTGGAGTCACTTGTTGAAGAGCATGGCCTCGACGGTGCAACTTGTCGCGTCGTTTTGCCGGCAGATCAGTATCGAGTTTACCCTATCGAGAAGCCAAAAGTTGAAGAGAGTGAACTCGTCGATGCCGTTCGCTGGAAGCTAAAAGACCTACTCGACTATGACGTAAACGATGCGGTGCTGGATGTCTATGATTTTCCTCAGGATGCCCTAAAAGGACGTCCGGAACAGGTGAATGTTGTTTCCAGTCGGTCAGCTTTAATCCAGGATACCGTGAATCTCGTCAATAAGTCTGGTTTGGAACTAGAAACAATTGAGATCTCAGAGCTAGCGATTAGGAATATTGCCTTGCGACTAGCAGGTGATGATCAAAGACCCGTTGCGGTTTTATATCTTCGTCACGGTGCTGGAATGATTGTGTTGGTTAAAGGTGACACGCTTTACTTTTCCAGGCATTTTGACTTTTCTTTACAAGCGCTGAACGATGTCGCGCAGCAAAACTCGGTTATTCAGCAATTATCTTTAGAAATCCAGCGCTCATTTGATTACTTTGAAAGCCAGATGGCTCAAGTTCCTCCGCAAACGGTTGCACTGATGGGCCCTGCACCCAATATGCCATTAGCAAATATGCTTGGTGGTAGTATTGGCGCCAGAGTCGAACCGCTTGATATGTCCTTGTTTATGCAGGACGAGGCAAATCTGGGCCTTGAAGAAATTCAAGCTTTTGTCGCGCTCGCCAGTGCATTGAGAGAGGGGTAGAGCAATATGCAACAAGTAAACCTCTATACCGACGCTTTCAAACCAAAACGCGTAAAGTTACCACTCGAACAAATTATACTTCTGCCTGTTGTCACCTTGCTCTTGCTCATTGGTGTCAGCTTGTGGCTTAGCCATAGCTTAAAGCAGGAAGCTCAAGAGCTTGAAGTAATCAAATCAAAGAATGAAGAAATGGCAAAGCGCCTTGAAACACTAAGCGTTAAAGCTAAACGCATGAGAAAAGATGAGTCATTAGTCGCCGCTAATCAGCGTTTGCACGCTAAAGCTGAAGCTCGTCAACGAATGATCGAAATGCTAGATACGGTTGTAGTTAAAGATGATGAAGGCTTTTCTAATATTCTGCTCTCACTTGCACGCCAGAACTTAGATAAACTATGGTTGAACTCAATAATTATTGGCTCCTCAGGAAAGGAGATGCATATTGAAGGCATTACCCTGAACGGTGACTTGGTGCCCGAGTATTTGCAAAAGCTTCGTCAGGAAGACAGCCTCCTGGGGCGTACATTTACATTGTTTGAACTTGAAAAACACGAAGGGAAGAGACATTGGTTGAATTTCTCTTTGCGCTCTGAAGAGCACACTGCAGCACCTGAGGTGTTACTTTCTCGTCTTGATAGCAGTGAAGCAATACTCAACTATGCTAAAGACTCGGCTGGTTCTTCTGTAGAACAAGAAGGAGGCCAGAAATGAACCTTGAGAAATGGTACGAACTACGTGATAAAACAGCCGACCTAAGCCTTAGAGAACGGGCAATTATGGCGGGTACTGCTGTGGTGATCATTGCTTTTATTTGGCTGCAGACAGGCTTCGCTGATTATGAAAAAAAGCACAAAGCTAACTTAGCCAACAAAGCATCGTTGACACAAGAAACTGTTGAGCAAAGTAATCGGCTCAGTGAGCTGACTTCAGCTTTGGCTCACGACCCGAATGCAGCACTAAGGCAAGAGCAAGAACAATTAAAAGAGCGCCTGCAGGGCTTACGTTTAAAGATAGGGCAGCGTATGAGTAACCTGGTTGCGCCTGAAGATATGGCAAACCTTATGAAAAAGGTCTTATCTGACTACAAAGGCTTGAGCTTGCTAAGTGCCAAAAATCTACCGGTAGAGCCCTTGAACGTGAGTTTGGGGAGTACCACAGACGAATCAGATAAGACTAATGATAGCGCCATTTCTGCAGAGCCTCAGGCGGTTATATTTACGCATGGCTTTGAAATGGAATTGCGAGGAACTTATTTCCAGACGGTTGAATATTTACAGCAATTAGAAAGCTTGAGCGGCTTTTACTGGAGAATGCTGAGTTATAAAGTTGATCGGTACCCTAATGCGACGATAAAAGTTCAGCTCAGTACTCTGAGCCTGGAAGAGGACTGGATCGGTGTTTAAAACTACAATTTACAAGAGCTCTTTAGTATTAGTGTTTGGCTTATGCTTAAGCGCTTCATTGTCGCTGTCCGCCAAACAAACTTATAGTTTGCCTGGCGGTGAGGTCTTGTCTGACCCAACAGCGCCGTATGGGGAAAAGAGAAAGGCTGCCGCGAAAACCAAGCGCCGTATGCCGAACTTCTCTCTCAACTATATAATGAGCGCAGGGGATAACCGCCGAGCAATGATCAATGGCAAAAAAGTGTATGAAGGAGACTTTGTTTCCGGTGCGAAAGTAAGAAGAATTTCGTCGGAGTCTGTCTCGTTGGTGTATGACGGAAGAGAAGTCGTTTTGCACCTCAATAAAATCAAACAAATTCGAAAATAACTTTAAGCGGGCCTAAGCTAAGGTTTGGTCTGCGATATAAAGCCTATAGCTACATGATTGTGGCAGGCTCAAAAGTACAGAAGTGAGAACAACATGGTAAGGTCAAAAGGCTCGTATCAAGTAACAAAACAAGGTGCCCACAGTTTACTGGCATTTTGTATGTGCTTAATTCTATCTGCCTGTGCGAATAAAAATGCGCTGCTCCAGACACCAACCGCGAACACCACGTCGGCGGTTGATCAGATAAACGATACCTTGGATGAGGCGCTTGATGAGCAGAATGAGCCTTTATCTCCCCATGCGAATGAAGAAGTGCCGCTTGCTGTTGTTGACGCACTAACGCCACAAATTGGTAATTACAATAGTGCAATAGGAAAAATTGAGCCGCGCTTTGATATTGGCGTGAACAATGTTCCGGCACGGGATTTCTTTGCCGGCCTTGTAGACGGTACAAATAAAAATATGGTTGTTCATCCTGATGTTAGTGGCAGTATTAGCTTGCAACTCAGGGATGTAACGGTATCTGAAGTGATGAGCATTGCCAAAGATATCTATGGTTATGAATATGAGGAGTCAGGCCGACTTATAAAGGTCTTCCCTGCCGGGCTTCGTACCCAGATCTTTCAAATAAACTATCTGAATGTAAACCGAAACGGCGATAGTGAGACGCGCGTTAGCTCTGGACAAATTACTCAAAACTCAAGTGGAGGAAGCTCTTCCTCAAGTGACTCCGACTCAGATTCTGGCAGTGCTAGTACGCAAAGCAGCGGTTTCGGAACTCGTATTGCGACCACTAACCAGAACGATTTCTGGCAGCGTCTGGAAAGTACATTACAGCTGATTATTGGTAGTAAAGAAGGCAACTCTGTTGTGATTACTCCAAGCACAGGTATGGCCGTCGTACGTGCTGATAGCGACACGCTTGCTTCGGTGGAGCGTTACTTGGAAAGCTCAGAGTTGATACTTCAACGCCAGGTTATTCTTGAAGCGAAGATATTAGAAGTGAGCTTGAATGAAGGATATCAGCAAGGTGTCGACTGGAGCTTCTCACGTGCAAGTGATAGTTTGGACTCATCGGGCAACCCGAAAAATGGTGTGAATTTTACCCAGCTCGCACGTCAGGTGACGTCTGGAGATGTAGGAGGTGTTTTCGCCTCGACAATAAAGCTAGGTAACTTTGATACCACGATCAACCTGCTAGGCACTCAAGGAAATGTTCAGGTATTGTCCAGCCCTCGCATCGCAACGGTAAATAACCAGAAAGCTGTGATAAAAGTAGGAAGTGATGAGTACTTTGTAACAGATATCGATTTTGAATCTAATAGTGATTCGAACTCTACGTCTACAGACATTGATTTGACACCTTTCTTCTCGGGAATTGCCTTGGATGTGACGCCTCAGATTAGTGAAGATGGCAAGATTATTCTTCATGTCCACCCAACAATTAGTAAGGTGGAAGATCAGCAGAAAATTATTTCAGTCGGTGGTCAGGACTTGGATTTGCCTTTGGCATTTTCGAGTATTCGAGAATCTGACAGTATTATTACGGCAGAAAATGGTCAGATTGTTGTGATCGGTGGCCTGATTCAAAATCGAAGTTCGGATAATAATTCCAGCGTGCCTTTCCTGTCTGAGCTTCCTTTGGTTGGAGAGTTATTCAAGCAAAAAGGCGAACAGTCTGAGAAAACCGAGTTGGTTATCTTGCTTCGCCCAACGGTGACGAACCGTCGAGTCATTCGTCAGGATATCAAAGCAAGCCGAGACCGTTTTGGCGAGTTTAGAGATGTAATGGCTGCACCTGTCCAAACCAGTTTTTATTGAGGTTTGGACTTAAGTATAAGACTTGTCGTCTAAAATAGAGCAACTTGATATGTACGAGTCCTTTTTTGGCTTAAATGAAGCGCCATTCACATTGACCCCAAACACTCACTTCTTTCTCAAGTCGGAGACGCATCAACACGGTTTGGAAATGCTGTTATGGGCCTTGAATAACAAAGAAGGCTTTATCAAAGTGTCCGGAGAAGTCGGTACCGGTAAGACTTTACTGTGTAGGAAACTTTTAAACTCTCTCGAAGACCCTTTCGTTACTGTCTACTTGCCTAACCCCCATTTTTCACCGGCAACACTCTATTGCCTGATCTCTGATGAGCTCGAAGCTGCTTTGGAAAGCGCTAGTCCGGCAAATAGTGAAATAATAATTGAAGAGCCTAAACAGCTTGGCTCGGTTGCAACAGATCAGCATGTACTGGCTTTGGGAAATATCCAAAAAGCTTTATTGGCCTTGGCTGCACTCGATAAACAAGTCGTTCTGGTGATTGATGAAGCGCAATCGATGCCGGAAGACACTATAGAAGCCTTGCGCTTGCTCACCAACCTGGAAACGGAATCGGCAAAACTGATGCAGGTTGTACTCTTTGGTCAGCCAGAATTGGATGAAATGTTGAATAGCAAAAGTCTTCGACAGCTGCAGCAAAGAATAACGTTTCAGCATGAAATTCGCCCGCTCGATAGGGAGGGTGTCGAACAATATATTTCTCATCGAATGATCCTGGCAGGATACAGCGGTGGTCGTTTGTTTGAAGCAAAAGCAAT
>NZ_LWGG01000375.1:0-630 GCF_001635365.1 Oleiphilus sp. HI0128
AATATCGATGCCAGTAGGGCAGACCTGCACACATAAAGAGCAGTCAACACAGTCACCTGCCTGGTCGGCCATTTCCTTTCTTTTTTTACCCTTAACTCTTGGCTCGCCACGGTCATCGTCGTAGGAGACAATCAGAGTGTCCTTATCGAACATGGCGCTTTGGAAGCGTGCATAAGGGCACATATATAAGCATACCTGTTCTCTGAGGTAGCCAGAGTTTCCATAAGTCGCAAAACCATAAAATAGGATCCAGAAAGTTTCCCAGGGCCCAAGAGTGTAGGTGCCAGACAGCGTTGTCCACAAAGACGCTGATAACTCGCGTATAGGTGTAAAATATCCGACCAAGGTAAAACCGGTCCATAATGAGAACAGGAGCCATACAAGCTGCTTGGTCCCCCGTTTGCGAATTTTTTCAGCATTCCAGGGCATCTTTTCCAGCTTAAGCTGTGCGCCTCGGTCACCCTCAATAATGCGTTCCATCCAAACGAAGGCTTCAGTCCAGACGGTCTGGGGGCAGGCATAACCGCACCATAAGCGGCCAGCCAAGGCTGTAAAAAAGAATAGGCTGAGCGCAGCCATGATTAATAGCCAAGCTAGAAAGAAAAAGTCTTGAGGCCAAAACGTTAGCCA
>NZ_LWGG01000376.1:0-582 GCF_001635365.1 Oleiphilus sp. HI0128
AAACGTTACGACATTTTGACTCCCTGCACTTATATCATCCCAGCTGCCATTGCGAACTTGGTCGATAGAGGCCTGCCCCGCCATCCACGCGGAATAGCACTTCCTGTCAGAAGGATCATCATTATCAATTACGCCATCAGTTAATCTATGACAACTCCTATCAAGTGGAAAATGATCAAACATCTCTTTCGAGCTTTCCGTGACGTACCGATCAGGTACGCCGTCTGCATCACTATCTATCTTTGACGGGTCTGATATATATGAAAGTTGAACGCAATATTCACTGTTTCCTATGTTACTAAGTCGATATTCATCAGCATTACAAGAGGCTGTGCTCTCAATTAATCTCGGAGGGTTTGCGGAATCATAAATAACTTCATAACGAGATTCGGTGTCATTATTTTGATTGCCATCAAACAAGCCATCTCCATCTGTATCGTTCTTAGCAGGATTACTTTGGGTAAGCAGCACTTCAATACCATCCGGCAATCCATCAAAATCAGTATCTGCAACAATAACTGAAGAATCTTCATTATTTTGATCTAAGTCGTTGACATACAGATCATCATCTATGTCTTCATC
>NZ_LWGG01000377.1:0-855 GCF_001635365.1 Oleiphilus sp. HI0128
AGTTCACCCTCAAGCAATAGTAGAAAAGGGGGCAATAATTGGTGCTGGTGTGGAAGTTGGTCCTTGGTCGTATATTGGTGAAGGTGTCGAGATAGGGGAAGGTTCACAGATACTTTCTCATGTGGTTGTTAAAGGGCCGACAACGATTGGTCGGAATAACAAGATCTTTCAGTTCGCCAGTGTTGGAGAAGAGTGCCAGGATAAAAAATATGCTGGAGAGCCTACCCGATTAATTATTGGCGATAATAATATTATTCGTGAAAACTGTACTATTCATCGCGGTACTACTCAGGACCAGTCGGAAACGATCATTGGTAGTGATAACCTCTTCATGGCTTATGTACATGTAGCGCATGACTGTGTTATCGGTGATAACTGTATTTTTGCTAATAGCACAACCCTGGCGGGCCATGTTCATGTTGCAAGCAATGTGATTTTGGGTGGCGGAACGATGGTTCATCAGTTCTGTAAGATCGGGGCGCATAGTATGAGTGCTGGCGGGAGTATTGTTCTACGTGATATTCCTGCTTTTGTCATGGCTAGTGGTCAATCTGCCTCGGCTCATGGTCTGAATACCGAAGGTTTGAAGCGAAGAGGGTTTACCGCTGATGATATTCGGGAGCTAAAGCGTGCCTATAAAGTTATCTATCGTCAAGGCTTGAACTTGAAGGATGCGCTTATTGAGCTAGAAGAGGCAGCGGCTTCGTCTGCACATGTTGCTCACTTCGTTGAAAGTATCAAGAACTCATCTCGGGGCATTATTCGTTAGGCTGATATGAAGGGTAGCGCTGAAGAACACCAATCGGTTCAAGAACAACTTTCAGATAACGTTGTATCTGAACGTCCAGTGACTAT
>NZ_LWGG01000378.1:0-964 GCF_001635365.1 Oleiphilus sp. HI0128
AGCAATTCGCTCCTCAGCTGAAGATATACCACTGGAAAGTTTATTAGAATCAATCAAGTATGCGTCTTTAGTCGACTCTTCCGGTGACTCATAAAGAATAAAAAGAGACTCTGAATAGTGAGGCTCTACAAGGACCGGAGACATCTCATGAGTAATCAAAAAGTTTATCCCATTCACGCGCAGGCTAAAGCCCGCACTAATATCGATCAAGACCGTTATCAAGCGCTTTATCAGCAGTCGCAGGATGACAATGAATCGTTCTGGGCAGAGCAGGGAAAGCGCCTTGAATGGATCAAACCTTATTCCCAGGTAAAAGATGTATCGTTTTCTTCTAATGATTTGCATATTCGCTGGTATTACGACGGTGTCTTGAATGCTTCGGTAAATTGTCTAGATCGCCACTTGGCTGAGCGTGGTGAACAGACTGCAGTTATCTTTGAGGGAGATGAGCTAGATTCTTCTAAGCATATTTCCTATCGAGAGCTGTACG
Source organism: Oleiphilus sp. HI0128 (assembly GCF_001635365.1). Taxonomy (NCBI): domain Bacteria; kingdom Pseudomonadati; phylum Pseudomonadota; class Gammaproteobacteria; order Oceanospirillales; family Oleiphilaceae; genus Oleiphilus; species Oleiphilus sp. HI0128. The sequence continues at coordinate 491 of NZ_LWGG01000378.1, forward strand.
AAGAAACGTGTAAGTTTGCCAACGCCATGCGACAAACAGGTGTAAAAAAGGGCGACATTGTCACTATCTATATGCCTAATGTTCCTGAAACTGCTGTAGCGATGTTGGCCTGTGCTCGTATTGGTGCCATTCATTCTGTTGTGTTTGGTGGTTTTTCTCCTGAAGCCTTGGCTGCTCGTATCGCTGACGGTGCAGCGAAATGGGTCGTGACGGCTGATGAAGGCGTACGTGGTGCCAAAGCGATTCCTCTAAAGAAAAATGTCGATGCAGCGATTGAAACCGATGCGGTCACGACGGTTGAAAATGTCTTTGTGTTAAAACGCACCGGCAATGATGTTAATTGGGTCGAGGGTCGAGACCTTTGGTATCATGAACTTTTGGCAGGTGCTTCGAGTGAGTGTGAACCTGAGCCAATGAATGCCGAAGACCCGCTCTTTATGCTTTATACCTCTGGTTCGACGGGTAAGCCTAAAG
>NZ_LWGG01000379.1:0-498 GCF_001635365.1 Oleiphilus sp. HI0128
CAGCGCCATTCGATGGCTATGTAGAAGAGACTAAGCGAGTCTCTTCTACATGCTTAATTACGTTCGAGCGTAACCGCTATAGTGTCCCGGCAAGCTTTGCTAACCAGCATGTGAGTCTTCATGTTTATGCAGCTGAAATCGTTATCGTTGCCGAAGGCAAGGAGATAGCAAGACATAGACGTATCTTCAATCGCAAGCATGATGCAGGTATCACCAAGTATGAATGGAGACATTATCTAGCCGTGGCTCAACGCAAACCAGGAGCACTGCGTAACGGCGCACCGTTCGAGACCTTGCCAGACAGCTTCAAGTCCATTCAAAAGTATTTACTTCGACGACAAGGTGGTGATCGAGAAATGGTCGAGATATTGGCCTTGGTACTTCATCACGACGAACAGCTGGTTGAGCAAGCGGTTGAGGAATCTCTGCGATGCGGGCACCCCTCAAAACAGCATGTAATGAACTGTTTGAGCCAACTCATCGAACAGGAAACACCTG
>NZ_LWGG01000380.1:0-917 GCF_001635365.1 Oleiphilus sp. HI0128
AATACACTGATTAGTGATGGCCAGGTAGAAGGTACGCCTCAGGCGACCATGCTTAAGGTTATCGAAGATGTCAGAGGCTGCACTGCAGGCCAGGACCTGAAAGCACTTGATAAAGCAATGGACCAGCTGGTCGGGGCGAAGAAAAGTAGCACTGAAGAAGAAAAACCCGGCAGTATCGCGCTGAGCCTTGAGCATCAGGACAACCCTGACTTAGCATTTTTTAGAAAGCTTGCCTTACAGCTAGATGACTTAGGCATATACAAACAAGGTAGAACAGATTCCATTCTAGAGTTGTGCTTATCTACCAACAAAGACCTTGAAGAGCCTATCGATACAGACCAATTAACTGCTGCAGTCTATCTTCACGATATCGGCATGTCTTTAGTCTCGCCCGACATACTTAATAAGCCTAGCAAACTAAGCGACCAGGAATTTCGTACTATTCGCGGCCATATAGAGATGGGCTCAGAATTTCTAAGTCGTATGGAAGGTTGGACAGAAGCCGCCACGATGGTTGCTCAACACCATGAGCGATATGATGGTAAAGGCTACCCAAAGAATTTGGCAAACGAACAAATACACCGTGGTGCTATGTTAATCGCTTTGGCGGACACCTTCTATGCAGTAACCAACGAACGTGCAGATAGAAGCTACAAGAAGTCTCTGTTCAGTGCTGTCACACTCATTAATGGCGAAAGTGGCACGCAATTTCACCCTACCTATGTCGAAGCTTTTAACGAAACAGTTAGGCATCATTACGTCACTCGCAAAAATATGACATAAAATAGTACCCTAAACAGTAGCGCTGGTTACCAAGCGTTACTGTTTAATAAATGACCTGCTCGACTTCCCGCGCTATCATTAAAAAATAGCTATCTCGGCGGGAGCAATCATCATGACTATTTCACTCAACGGCG
>NZ_LWGG01000381.1:0-632 GCF_001635365.1 Oleiphilus sp. HI0128
TTAAGGTAGATCTTTGCACCGCCCACTTCTCTAGTCAGACGTTCGGCAAAATAAAGCGGTGAAGGCCGACCCACATAGTCAGCCATATCCTTATCAAACTCTTTACAGAACTCAGGGTCATCTTTGAGAGAAAGGTATTTCTTCTCAAGGTCTTCAAGCGATGACATCAAAGTCTCTGAAACAAATCGACCACCATAAGGGCCAAAATGCCCTTTATTATCAGGAAGTTGAGCTAACAATTCTTCAGTAATTCGTGTATTCGCTGGCACTCGACACCTCATCTACAAAACTTGAAACTTTAGAGTGGTCTTTCACACCCTTACGTAATTCTACACCGCCACTTACATCTACCGCATAGGGGCGCACCTGTTTAACAGCAGCGCGCACATTCGAGGCGTTTAAGCCCCCGGCAAGAATAAGTGGTTTAGTGGTATTTTTTGGAATAATTGACCATTCAAAGGCCTCTCCTGTTCCACCAGGAACACCTTTTTTATAAGTATCTAGCAATAAGCCTAAGGCACTAGAGTAATGTTTATCGGCCTCTAGAATATCTTGCTCGCACTGAACACGCACGGCTTTAATATAAGGACGATCAAAGCTTGAACAAAAATCTTCGTTTTCATCGCCGTGAA
>NZ_LWGG01000382.1:0-957 GCF_001635365.1 Oleiphilus sp. HI0128
CACCTGTCTCTCTAGGGGCGTAAACGCTTTCGAGGTTTCGGTTTTTACCAGGTTCTGGTTGAGCGCAATCATGATCTTGGAAAGCGGCAACATGAAATAAGGTAAAGCAGAGGTCATATGACCAACGAAGCTAGGCGATGAGGTGTGAACAGACTGCGCAACTATTTTATCTAGAAGAAATTGAGTATGTTCGGATACAAAAATGGGCTTTTCAGGAATCCTGGGATCAGAAAAGTCTTTTTCCATTTCTTGCAAATCATGTTCGACCGCGACGATATGGTCCTGCATAAATCCTGCAAGATTATTAGAAACGTCTTTATCAATACGGCTAAGAGTAGAGTCTGGTGCTTCGGGTACTGTAAATACTCGATACATACTCTCTATGCTTGCCTGAGCAAACTTCTGCTTATGGTATAACTTGTCCAACATAGCTCACAACGTAGATTCAATACCCAAAATTTGAACGGGCGCTAGTATAGTCGGTCGTACAAAGGATAACCAGCCAAGGTCTCTTGCAATGGACCAATATCGTTTAAAAAACCTTATTGACTGGGAAGAATTGCCAAATCACCACTCTTTTGAAGCGATGCCAGCAACTGCTCCTTTAGATTTTTCACACTTTGATATTCAAGCTGAGCCGTAATTTCCTGCTCGACTTGATAAAAAGGCTTGGCAATATGCTCCTGGTTAGCATGATAAAAGTCACTCACGCGTTGACTATCAACTTCATATTCAGACTTTGGAAAAAGTGTTTTGCCTGCCTGCTCAGCACTCACCTTATGATCTTTCGCATACTGATAAATATGCATCTGCAAAGCGGCCATTTCGAGAGTTCTGCGCCTCTCGCGCTCTAACTTGCTAATACGTTCCTTAAACTCTGGCGACAGGTCTTCGAGATTTTTATCAATGCCTTTATAAACCAATAAAGGGGCGCGCTCTTCGACTTCTTTCTGCGCA
>NZ_LWGG01000383.1:0-833 GCF_001635365.1 Oleiphilus sp. HI0128
TGTAGTATTATTCTAACTAAACATACTTGGTTTAAAACGGAGCATTACATGCAAGATAATAGACATCCACAAGCTCAGGCGGCTCACACTCAAGGTGATAACCTCGCCAATATTATGGGTGCTAATTCGCAAGCGGCTTTAGGTGCTGATGTTTCATCGGTACTTAAGAACACATACATGCTATTAGGTTTAACGCTGGCCTTTTCAGCTGCCGTTGCCTATATCGCAATGGTTATTAACGCGCCACACCCTGGCATGATCATAACGCTGGTTGGTTTTTACGGTTTACTGTTCGGTATTCACAAAACGGCTAACAGCGGCATGGGTCTTGTACTTACCTTCGCACTGACAGGCTTTATGGGTTATACAATTGGCCCCATCCTTAGCATGTTCATTGGCGCAGGCGCTGGCCACTTAGTTGCTAACGCACTTGGCTTAACCGCATTCGTATTCTTTGGTCTTTCGGCTTATGCCTTGATCACACGTAAAGACTTTAGCTTCTTGGCAGGTACGATTACTGCTGGTTTCTTTGTTCTTTTAGGTGCAATGGTTATTGGTATCTTTACCGATATCGCGGGTTTACAGCTAATGATCTCTGCGGGGTTTGTACTTTTCTCGTCTATGATCATTCTGTATCAAACCAGTGAGATCATTCACGGCGGCGAAACAAACTACGTTCTAGCTACCGTGACACTATTTGTGTCGATCTATAACTTGTTCCTAAGCTTGCTTCAGCTACTCATGGCATTTAGCGGGGACGATTAAGAAATAAGCAACCCTTTAAAGCCATGCCTTGGTCTGTACTAAGCATGGCTTTTTTAGTTTTTAGCCCT
>NZ_LWGG01000384.1:0-506 GCF_001635365.1 Oleiphilus sp. HI0128
TGCCATTGAAGCCGCGAGAGCAGGTGAACAAGGCCGGGGTTTTGCGGTCGTCGCAGATGAAGTCAGAACATTGGCAGGTAAAACCCAAGAATCAACCGAAGAAATTGACATCATCGTTAATAAGCTTCAAGAAAACGCTGAAAATGCGGTGGGTGTGATGGAAGAAAGCCTCTCTAAGGTCCATGAAACTGTAGAGCAAGCCAATACCGCCAACCACTCATTGGAAAATGTCACCAATATGGTCAATCAAATCAATAATATGAGTACCCAAATCGCGACAGCCGCTGAAGAACAAAGTGCTGTGGCTGAAGATATGAGTGAGAAAATTGTTGGCATTAAGGATCACGCTGAAGTCAACACAGAAAATGCTGGCACCACTCGCGTACTGTCTGAGCAACAAGCTGAATTCGCGATTGAACTGGAACAACTAGTCAATCAATTCAAAGTCTCCTAATCATCAGCAAGCTATACTCAATAGCCTGTATACGATGGAATTAAATTATCAC
>NZ_LWGG01000385.1:0-24665 GCF_001635365.1 Oleiphilus sp. HI0128
AAGACGAAGGTAAAACAGCTAAGCCCACGAATAAACTAGCGATGAATTTACCTAAGGCGAAGATAGTCTCCAAGCCGAAAACATCCACAGCTAATCAGATGGAAAGTGAAACAGATGGAGGTGTGGAATGAGCTCCTCAATTCAACTCCCTGTGGGTGATGTCTCTGAAGAAAAAACAAAGAAAGGGCTGTTTGCTTTCCTTCATAAAGATCAGTCAGTCTCGCATAAAGAACTGTACCAGTTCTTACCGGCTGCCATTGAAGTAGAACAAACCCCAGCCTCATCAGCAGGCAGAGCCATTATCTGGGCAATCGTAATACTATTCACCATTGCCTGTATCTGGGCTTACTTTGGTAAAATTGATATTGTTGCGGTTGCGCAAGGTAAAGTGATTCCAAGCGAACACATCAAACATATTCAGCCCTTAGAAGCCGGTAAGATTAAAGCGATTCACGTCAGAGAAGGGCAAAGCGTCAAACAAGGTGAGCCGCTCATAACGCTAGACAGCACTCAAACACAGGCTGATGTAGATCGTTTAGCGCATGAGATTGCCGAACTATCAATGAATATTGAAAGGCTATCGCACTTCGATCATTGGCTGAGTTTAGTTTTAAAGGGAGTAGGTTCGCAGGCTTTGGCCCCGTTAAAATCGACGAGCCACCAAAACCTTCTCGTACAACAGAAAACCGAACTTAACGCCAAGCTCTCATCCCTGGAAGTTGAAAGACAAAAGCTCCAAGCAGAACAACAAATGGTCGAAGCGGAAGCAACGAAAAAAGAAAGAGTCATACCCGTACTGGCCGAACGAGTCGATGCGCTCGAACAACTCCACCGAAAAGACTACGGCTCAAAGCTTCCATACCTAGAACTCAAGCAAGAGCTAATCGAACAAGAACAAGACTTGAAAGTACAACAAGCCCGATTCAAGCAACTGGATAGCTCAATACTTGCCATCGAAAAACAAACCCACTCATTACTGGCAGAACAGCAGTTAGCAACGCTCTCGCAAAAGCAAGAATTTGAACTGAGATTAGAAGGCCTAAAGCAAGAACTCGTCAAAGCAAAACAGAGAAACCAGCAACAAGCAATCGTTTCACCAATAGATGGTCAAGTGCAGCAATTAGCAGTCCATACTATTGGAGGCGTAGTCACACCCGCCCAAGCACTCTTGGTGATTGTACCGGACCAAAGCAAAATGGAAGTGGACGTGATGATTCTTAATAAAGACATCGGTTTTGTGCAAGAAGGGCAGAAAGCTGAAGTCAAAGTCGATACCTTTAACTTCACCAAGTACGGTTTGATTGATGCAGAGATTAAGAGCATTTCTGACGATGCGATACAAGATGAGAATTTGGGCTTGGTCTATAGTGCTCGTGTGGCCCTGGCCAAAGAGCAATTAGTGGTAGAAGGTAGAGAAGTGAAGCTGTCGCCTGGGATGTCGGTGACGGCTGAAGTGAAGACGGGGAAGAGGCGGTTGATTGAGTATTTCTTGTCGCCTTTGTTGAGGTATAAGCAGGAGAGTTTGGGAGAGAGGTAGTCGTTATAGGCATCTTATATTTTAATCTGTTTAATTTAATGTCAGAATACGTCAGTGGCGTATAGTTGTGTTTATGGTTATTATTGAAACAAGCGTATTTACCAAACTCATTAAGCAATTGATGCCTGATGAACAATATCGAGAGCTACAAGAAACGCTGGTTAATCGGCCTGACCTTGGTGACCTGATTAGAGGTTCTGGAGGTTTGCGTAAGATCCGTTGGAAGCTTAAGTCTGCAGGTAAAAGTGGTGGTGTGCGAGTTATTTACTATTGGGTGGTAAGCGATGAACAAATTCGTATGCTGTATGTTTATCCAAAGGGTAAACAAGAAAGCTTAACTTCAGATCAATTGGCGATATTAAAAACCATTGTAGAGAGGTGGTAAATGATATGAAAGATAATGACTTTAGTGAACTGCTGGCGAGCGTTCAGGAAATGGATGATATAGTTGAAGGTAAAGCGGGCACATCGCGTAACTTTAAATTTGAAGAGCCTGAAGTTAAGGCGATTCGTGAAAAAATTGGCTTATCTCAAACCCGTTTCGCAGGACTCATTGGTGTCAGTAAGCGTACATTAGAAAATTGGGAACAGGGGCGGCGTTATCCAACAGGTCCCGCGAGAGCTTTGCTTCGTTTGCTAGACAAAGACCCAGAATATGCTCTGCGCACTTTGAATGGGTAATTTTGAGAATTACTTAATAGGTTTGTTTATCTCTTTGTTGACCTGCATCTGCTATAACTAATTTCCCATAATGGTTGTACCTACAACTCCAGCTCGCAAGTAACTTTTTTATTCTATCGATCCTTTGAAGAAAAAGGTGTCACATTTAATTTTTAAATACAGAAAATAGATGTGAAGTCTTTTGATTCAGTCTGTATAGCAAACAAGGAGGTGAGCTATGCCGAGAGGAAAGCGCCTGATAGTGTCAAGCTGCCCTCATCATATTGTCCAGCGAGGACATGATAAGACGGCAGCGTTTTTGTGTGATGAAGATGACCAGCACTATTTGGAGGTCTTGATTGAAGCAAAGAATGATTTAGGAGTCGCAGTGGAGCGGTGTCAACTAACAGGCACAGGAAAGTTTGTAGATGAGATTGAAAGGCGTATGGGTCGAAGAGTCGAGAATAGAGGATCGGGTAGGCCTGGGAAGTAGGTCTGACAGCTTTTCAGACACAGATACCAGGAATTGATATAGGTACGTATAATGTCGTACAATTATTCTGTGAGGGGGCAATGAATAAGTTCAAGGACGTTAAAAAGCGGATCCTGCAATGTATATATGATGGAAATGTTTTGCATGAAGCCAGAAACAATATCGAGATTAAGAACTTGTTGGAAGTAGGTGATGTTTCGATCGAAGAGCTAGCAGAAATCATTAAGCATACTCGAGGAGACGACTACGAGGTCAGTCCGCATCATAAAGATCAAAGTATAAATGTGCACCTTATTAAGACTCGGTATCGGCGCCAGTCATGGTATATAAAGTGGTTTTTTATAGAACCAAATGCTGTGTTTATAAGTGTGCATCAATGAGGCCAGTTATGAAAATATTAAAAGAGGGTGATGTGGGAAAGGTTCTTTGTCATACCTGTGAGTCAGTACAAAATTCCACGTTTAAGTTGAGAGACGTCCCCTTTAGTGATGACAGTGGTAGTGTTAAGAACATATTGGCGGGTGTTTGTGATGCCTGCGATAGTGTTGCTGCGATTCCTCATCAATCTACTCCAGCTATTAAGAAGCAGTTAGATAAGCAGCGTAAATCAGTGGAAGGCCGAGTGCCCTCTCACTTAGTTGATGTCCTAAACTTGGCTAGCGATAGTCTCGGAGCTAGTGCTGATTTTATTCCTAGCCTGATTAAATACTACATTCATGCTTTTTATGAGAACTCGATTGCGCCCAAGGATTTACTACCTTTGCTTAAGAGTGATTTGGCAAAAGGTCGAGCGAATAAAAGAATATCACTAAAAGGGCGTTACGTGGCTGAAGAGATAGAGGTGCTTAAAGCTAGGGCTCAGATAGAAACCACAACGGAACTCTTAAAAAGTATTGTATTAAAGATTCACGAAGAAATACTCGTTAAGCAAAAGGCGAGTCGAATCAAAGAGCTTGAACGCTTAGTCGCTGCGGTGGCTTAGTATTAACGACCGATAACGGAATGAATTGAAAATTTTAAGGAAGAAAATATGGGTATATTAGTCGCATTTCTCACCTATCTTGTCGTTGGTTTGCTAGCAATTATATTAGCGCCCGTTCTTTATGCTTGGGTGACCAAGAAGGTAATCGTTTTTGAAAACGCCATATTCAAAGAGTATGCCTACTTCTGGGTGCTCTTGATTCTGCTTGGAGTGGTTTTCCAGGTGCTTTATGTTGCAACGACCCAAGTCATTTACGGCATGGAGCAGCCTATAGGCCTCTACGTGGAAAACTATTCAAATTTGAGTGCACTGATTGGCTTTGCGACAGAGGTGTTGCTTGCTAAATGGATTTTTAGGGAAAGCTATTGGAAGGCTTTTAAGGCATCAATTGTGTACACCATTCTTCTGGTTTTATCTCTTATGATTTTATTTTTTGTTGGGATTTGGGTTGGGCTTAGTGCTTTTGTTGGAGGCTAGTTCTGTCGGCTTGGGTAGGAGGTCTGGTAAATGTTAAGAGTATTACTTAAATGGCTTAAGAAAATAACGATCTTATCAATCGCACCAATTGGTATTTATGGAACTTTGGAGTTGTCTCGCTATTACAGCACAGATGTTCAGTATTTACCTGATGACAGCTTCTTTACTGAGTTTGAGGATATCAAGGTTGATCAATTCGGATGGAGTGCACGGTCAGGACACGGAGGCATCTACTGGGTAAGTGACAATGAAATAGTCACCATGGCAGAGATTGAAAACGAAAAAGCTTTATACCTTGTGAATGTTACGGATGGCTCTTATACGAAATTGGTAGATACCCAAAGTCAAAAGAGGAAGCTCCGTCGATATTGCTTTTCCAATGACACTCTATTTGTCTCTTCATGGCCTTCTTCAGAGCCGCTAGAGTTCGAATATCAACCTAGAAATTTTAAGATTGTTTCTCGGCGAGGTTCTGAACTGAATGGACGATTACGTTCAGCCGTTAGGTGTGGATACTACTCGAGGCCAGGTAAATCTAAACAGCGCAAAGGAATCAGGGAACTGTTAAGGGAAGATGGGTTCATAGTGAAGTTAAGTTCGACTGGAGAGAAGTTTGACAGTGTAGAGTTAGTTAATGCAGATGGTGTTAGCTACAAAGAACTAAGTTCCGAGCCTGATGTTGTTAATTCAATTAATGGTACTGCATTGTACTATCCATATTTTGATGGGTATTTTTCTTATATGACGCAGTATAAACCATGTCCTGGAGTTGGCGTTTGGTGGTTAGGTCGTAAAGATTGGACGCTAAAGGTAAAGGACTATTGTTTAGGTCCTTGGTCTAAGGCTGGTTCGTCTGTTATAGCGCCTACTAATGTTGGTTTATTTGTTGAGCAGCACGGCAGCGGTAAGGGAGCTCCTTGGGCTTTGTATTATTTAGTAACACCAGAGCAAGAGTTGCCAATAGATATGGTAGGGGGGCGTGGAGTTAGCACAGCTCCTGATGGATGTCGGGTTGTTTATGGTTCTGGAGGGTATAGGCCGATTAAGAATAAGGAGTACAGGCAACACCTCAAATTATTCAATGTGTGTGCCTATTTTGAAACGAAAAATATTGATAAGGACGTTTAGATAGTGATAACAAGTCAAAGGAGATGACTGATGATAGAAAGGGAAGAATTCGAGTTAGCATTTTATGCAGCAAAAGGCGCTTATGAGTTAGATGCAGGGGGTGGGTTTCTTAAGCATCTTGGTTATGAGTTTGTTGAGAATGGGATCTGGACAATAGAACAAACGGGACTTAAAGCGGCCCTTTATTCAGATGGTACGGGAAATTATGTATTGGCTTTTGCAGGTACTGAAGGTTCCCAAGATTGGTATCAGAATGTATCCAGCCTGGGCTACGGTCAATGGGAGAGTGTACGACAACAAATATTTGAAATGTTTAATGATATTAACTTCGACGTTGGTGATATTGCCACACTGACTGTAACTGGCCATAGTCTTGGTGGAGCTTTGGCGCAGTATGCTGCTTACGAAATAGTGAGCGAGGGAAAACTAGCAGCTAATCAAATAGACCTATTAACCTTCAATGGTTTAGGTGGAGAAGCTAGTCTAGATTCGAAACATTCTGATTATGATAAAGACCTCCTCGCAGACGCAGATATCTATCACTATTATGAACCCTCAGATCTAGTCGTCCAGCTCTCTGAGCATGTCGGAGGTCAGACATCTAACTATCAACTTAGCTCATCAACTGAAGCAGAGTTCTTCCTCGATGCTCATTCCTTAGCAACCATTGAGCTACAGATGAAGGATGGCAGTGTATTAATAGATTCTCAAGCCAACCATCACTATTTTAATTTGGATGATATTTTGCCGTTAGTTCAAGCTTTGAGCTCTGGAACAAATGGCCTATTGGGTGGTGGTGATCAAGAAATCAGTGAAATGGAGGCGATGGCGAGATTATTTACTATATTACCAGGAATTTCCTTGATTGAGGCCTTCCCCCTTAAATCAAGTGAATATACGGAATTAAGAGATTGGGTTCTGGATAACGTTGCAGAAACGGTACTTGATGTAACTGACCCGACTGAGAGAGCGGTGACAGTATTCGGGCTTGGTGCGGCAATAGGGGCTCTCTCTACAGGACTTAACTTTTCTAGACTTCCCCTCCTCCTCGAAGCGGGTTCCCAATTAACGGCTTCTTATCTAGAGTATTTAAATGCAAACAATGATCAGCCGGACGCGACAACACCGGCAAAGGATGCCTTAGCGTTTAGTCTGTTTTCGATACTTAGCGGTGGCAGACTCAATGATCAGGGGGGGATGGAAGGAGGGACTATTAGTCGTGTGGAAGTTAATCATATACTAGAGGGCAGCGCTCCTCACGAAGCTCAAAGATACTCTGAGGTTTTTCAAGCTGTAGCGGATATATTAGGTGAAAATGTAGAAGATGGTCTTAAGGGGTATATTGACTTCCATCATACGCTGTTGAGTCAGGGCATACACTTTTCGACTGTTGCTGATGCTAGAGGAGTGGATAGAGAGCAATTAGAGCACTGGCTTAATCAATCCGGTTACTTTGATCTGGACGCCCGATTAGCCCGATATAGTGTGATCAATAATCTGCCATTCATCCTAATGGGCCCTGAACTGGCAAGTGCTGTTTCTTCGGAAATCAGGGAATCAGATCGCTATGCTAAAGATACTTATTCCGAACCCTATTGGGTTGATAGGCTTAATTTTTATGAGCTAACACTTTCACAAAACCGAGAGAACCTTCCATATGGGGACGGCTTGGGGACTGAATACGCACTTTTTAAGGACTTGCAAACTGGAGATATAGCTAAAAACTACCTCTTCGCAGATAAGGTAAATACATATACTTTCGGGACAGAAGACAATGATACTTCTGGATTAGAGGGCGGAGAGTATCATGATCACCTATATGGAAATGGCGGTGATGACATTTTATTTGGCAGAGAGGGCGAAGATGTTCTAGATGGCGGAAAAGGAAACGACCACCTTCACGGCGGCACTGGAAACGATTTCTTAGTCGGCGGAGCAGACAACGATACCTACCACTTCACACAAGGTCACGGCTACGACAGGATTGAAGATACTGAAGGAATAAACACCCTCATAATTGGTGGTCGAACCATCACTGCTCTAGAAAAAGTTTCTGGTACAGAAGACTCATATAAAAACGCATTAGATGAAAACGATCCCTATCGCTATCAACTCACTGTGTCAGGCTTTAGAGCCGTAGGCGCTAATGGGGATATTGTCGACGTCATCGCTCAATCAGACTTTTCCCGCTTCGGTATTAATGTTGAAAACAACGAACCTGAACCAAGCCCCGCAGGTGGAGACATCGTCGTCGGTTCAGGCCATAACTACGATGGTGTTAACAACTGGGCTCCCAGTAGAGGTGGAACGGCTACTATTGAAGATAATATTTTCTATGATGCCAGCTTATATGATGCTGACTTATATAACGATGGATACGCCGGCAATGACTGGGAGTTCTGGGGCAGTCATGGCAATGATTATCTAAAAGGCGGTGTAGAAGATGACGTACTGAAAGGTAATCTAGGTGATGATGACCTGCTCGGTGGCGAAGGTAACGACGAGCTATTCGGTCATGCTGGTAAAGATAACCTTGTTGGCGGAACGGGTAATGATACCTTGGTTGGCGGCAGTGGGTCCGATACCTTGTCGGGTGGAGAAGGTATCGACTTCATCTTTGGCAATGGCCCTTACATAAATATTGATGCTGAAACGGGCGAAGTGCTCAATGAAGCCGGAACTGATGTCGGTGATGTAGATATCGTCGACGGGGGGGCCGGAAATGACCGAATCTCTTCAGGCAAGTACACCGACATACTATCGGGTGGTGCGGGCGAGGAGCAAATATATGGTGGCGAAGGTAATGACGTTATTGATGGTGGTGCCGACAATGATTTTATTATGGGAGACTCCGCCGGTAACCGTGTTCGCTATACTGAGCCTGGTTTAGGTGGTGATATTCGCATCTTTACCATCACAGATCATATTGACCGTCTGGATGAAAGCCTGAGCTATAACGATACCATTGATGGTGGTCAGGGGGACGATATCATCTTGGGTGAAGCGGGTGATGATACGATTGACGGTGGTGATGGAGATGACTACATCGAAGGTGATAAATCCAACGACAATGGCTTTTTCACAGCTGAAGGTCAGTATCTGTCTTATACCAATAAGGAGGGTGTAGAGCGCTTAATTACGGCTGATGATTATGTCGAATTCCAAGAAGAATGGAGCGGTAACGATACCCTAAAAGGCGGTGCTGGCGTCGATACAATATACGGCAATGGTGGAAATGATACGCTTCATGGTGGGAGTGAGACTGACTGGCTTTATGGGGGAACGGGCTCCGACACAATTAATGGTGATGAAGGTAGTGATGTTCTCTATGGCGACGAAGGGAATGACCGTCTTAATGGCGGGGAGCAGCATGACTGGCTTTACGGCGGTGAAGGTGATGATCAATTATATGGCGGCGCAGGTAATGACCAGATCCAGGGTGGAAAAGGTGATGACGTTTTATCTGGAGGCTCGGGTACAGACCGCTTAGACGGAGGCGCGGGTAATGATACCTTTATCGTGAAGCCCGGTGACGGTACGATCTATATTACTGATACCCAAGGCATCAATATCCTAGCTTTTGAGGGTGGTTTGAATGCTGGCGATATTTATACCTATGCGAGACCTTCTTCTCAAGATCCTACAAGCGACAGTTTTATTAAGATAAATTATGGCTCGAATGAAAGTGATGTGATCGCTATGTCGCAGACGACTTTCTCGTACATCCGTGAAGCTCGATTTGCTGATGGTTCAAGTTTATCTCTCATTGTCGACAACTTGTCCAATGGAACTAACCTAGGAACGGATAGTGATGACCATATCACCTCGGACGGCGTAGGCTCGAAGCACTATTATGGGTTCAGTGGTGCCGACACTATTGATGCCGGAGACGGCCAGGATTATGTCTATGGTGGTGATGATAACGACGCAATCAATGGCAATAGTGGGGATGATTATCTGTATGGTGATGTCGGTGATGACGTTATTGCAGGAGGAGAAGGAGACGATGTCATTTTTGGCGGAGCAGGAAATGATACCTACCTGTATAGCCTGGGTGATGGTGCTGACTATATCTCGACCTATGATGAAACTGAAGGTCGACAAGATGTCCTTGTTTTCGATGAGTCGATTGCTGCCCAGACCAGCTATGTGACACGAAGTGGTGATGATCTAAAGCTTGTTCTTGGCAATGATGACAGCATCGTCGTTGAAAGCTTCTTTAAAGAAGATGACCCTAATTACGCCTTAACAGCGATTAACTTTTCCGACGGTACTTCATGGGACAGCGATGAAGTGCGAAGCCGAATTCAGGCTGCAACACCGTATGACGATGTCGTTCAAGCGAGTGCAGAAGGTGAGGTCATTAGCGGGCTTGCGGGCAATGATACGATCACAGGTCAAGAGGGGAATGACCAATTCTTCGGTGATGAAGGTAATGACATATTGTCTGGAAACCAAGGGAGTGATGAGCTAAATGGGGGGGATGGGCAAGACACATTATATGGAAATGATGGTGATGACACCTTAATTGGCGGTAATGGCGATGACTATTTATACGGAGGTGCGGGCCATAATATCTATCACTATGCTTTGGGAGATGGGAATGATCAAATTCGTGCAGAAGGTGCTGAAGCGTCTCATCTACTCATATTTTCCGAGACGGTTGACCCAAGTGAAATAGACCTGGTGAATAGCGACGATGATTTGATCATAACCCTGACTGCCAGCGGAGAAACAATCGAAGTCTTTGGCTTTTTCGATACGGATCCAAGCCAGAGAACAAGTCTCTCGATTCAATTTGATGCAACTTCGTCAACATGGTCAGATTCTGAGCTTCGAACTAAAACATTTGAGGCAACAGCGGGCAACGATACCATTCAGGGGACAGCTGACGCTGATACGCTAAGTGGATTGGCGGGAGATGATAATCTAAATGGCTTGGACGGTGATGACATACTCTTAGGCGGAGAAGGGCGCGACACCTTAAATGGAGGTACCGGCAATGATACTTTAGATGGTGGTGCGGGGGACGATTCCCTAACAGGTGGTTTAGGCAATGATACGTATTTATACGGCATTGGGTCCGGTCATGACATTATCGACTTTGATAGTAATTCAAGCCTTGTCGGGAGTAATACCGTCATGTTTGATGAGTCAATTCAAGCGAATGATCTCGAGTTAGAGCGTGTTAAGGATACCCATAATAGTTATCGTGACCACCTGCTTATTACTGTCAAATCTACAGGTGAAACTCTTACTGTCGCACGTTACTTTTCAAACTCTAGTGACGATACGACCAGTACCGGCCAAGTATCTACTTTCGAGTTTTCTGATGGTTCCGAATGGGCTGAAACAGATATCTATGCTTTGATCATTAATTCTATTACCGAAGGTGACGACTATTTTGTTGCAGGTGATGCTGATGACGAAATTGATGGTTTGGCAGGGAATGACAGCATTTTCGGAGGTCAAGGCAACGACCACCTCAGCGGTGGGCAAGGTGACGACTCGTTGCTAGGTTATTCGGGCGCTGACCAATTGTTTGGTAATTCTGGTAATGATTGGCTCTATGGTGGTGAGGGCAATGATGAGTTGAATGGCGGTGCCGGGAATGATTACCTTAATGCCGGCGATGGCGATGATACCGTTAGTATGAATGTGGGTGAAGGCCATGATGAAGTGGTATTCGGTGGTGGCTTAAATACGCTAAACATTCAGGGTGATATCGACGCAAGTGACATTGAATTTAGAATGAAAGGTCGACACTCACTATTTATTAGCGCTGGCGAGGCTTTGGACTGGTCTGTTGAGGTCAGTTTGCATTTTGATAGAGACTATGGAAATTGGCGCTATCAACTTGATCACTTGCTTGTGAATGACACCGAGGTCGAAATTACCGATACGATAGGCGAGGTCATTGATATTTCTGGTGGTTACTATAATGGTTCAGGTTATGTCGTAATTAGGAGTAACGAAACGGAATCTTGGAATTATGCTTTAGGCACTGAGGGTGACGATCTAATTTACGGCACGGATGATGCCGCAATATTTGATGAACTTGAAGGCGGTGCCGGGAATGATCAGCTATATGGCAAAGCAAATAATGACATTCTTCGAGGCGGAGAGGGGCATGACGTTTTAGACGGGGGCGCAGGTGATGATGAACTTTATGGTGGAGACGGCCAAGATACCCTGATTAGTGGCAAAGGGAATGATCGTCTAATGGGCGGCTTTGGGGGCGATGTATATCGTATCTACGCAGGTTCTGGAGTATCTCGTATTTCTGATTTTTCAGAAGACTTTAACATCATTGAAATAGCGAATGATTTAAGCGCACAAAATGCTGCGCTTCACCAAAGTGGTGATGATTTAATGATCTCTTTTGAAACGGGTGAGAATGTCATTGTCTCGAACTATTTCGACTCAGGAATCCCAAGTGGCGTAATTGATGAAATACGCTTTGCCGATAATACTGTCTGGGAATCTGCGTATGTTCAGGCAAACGTTGAAGACCTTCCGCTCTCATACGATGGGCAAGCTCCAGCAGGATTTAACGTTGTAGATCAACCTAACGGGAGTGGCGATTATATCGGTACGAATGATGACGATTTTATTGAGGGTACTGGAGACCAAGAAGTCGTTTATGGGTCTTGGGGGCGAGATATCATCGTTGGCTTTGGTGGTTCTGATGAGTTAGTGGGTAGTAGTGGTGGCGATTTGATAATCGGTGACGGTTTGCTATTTGGTAACGAAGGGGATGACATTTTGGAGTCGAGAAATATGAGCAACGACAATTATGATGGTCGTGCTTTTATGTTTGGCGGTGATGGTGATGATACCTATCGTGTCGGTATAAACAGCGTAAACACCTTTATCTACAACGGCTCTGAAGCGGGTCATTATGGCGCTAGCTTTTCAGGGGGGCCAGGTGGAAGCGCAAGTGACTTTGATGTACTGGAGTTTATGGAAGGCATCTCTCCCGACGATATTAATTTTTATGCTAATGGTTATGGTCTCGAATTAGAAATCGGAAATAATGGCTATGTCGTCACGTTGGCAGATTATTTTGAACCTTTGACATACCAAGGGCAGGGCATAGGTGAAACCGCACCCGTTGACGAAATTCGTTTTGCTGACGGGACAGTTTGGAATCAAAACGACATCACAGACATGTTGGCTAACGCTCCGGTTGATCAAGATATTGAGGGAACTAGTCAGGCTGATACACTTTTAGGTGGTGCTGGTGATGACTGGATCGCAGGTTTTGAAGGCGATGATACTCTGTATGGTGAAGGTGGCGACGATATCTTAGTTGGCGGTGCTGGGAACGATACTTTGTACGGCGGTTCGGGTGAAGATGACTATGATTTCGACCCTGGTTTTGGTCAAGATGTCATTTACAATACTGGAAGCGACTATAATGAGATATGGCTTTACCAGGTTAATGAGTCGGATGTGGCTTATGCAAAGCAAGGCAATGACCTCGTGGTTTCTATTATCGGAACGTCTGATCAGATAACCGTTAAAGACTGGTATGAGTCACCGGAACGAAAAGTAGTAGTGTATTTCGATGATTTGGATATCACACATTCAATCGATCATATTGAGTCATTAGCGACTGACGAGAGTAGTTCGAGCAATAGCGAACCTACCGCTCTAGCGGATACAGCAAACACCGAGGAAGATACTTCCATTATCATTGATGTGTTAGCCAATGACAGCGATATCGATGGTGATAGTCTGAGCATTAGCTCTGCTTCAGCCTCGTATGGTTCGGTTCTCATCAATGGTGATGGAACGCTGAACTACACACCTAATGCAGATTTCAACGGTTTAGATAGCATCAGCTATGAAGTCTCAGATGGTAACGGTAGCACCGCGGCCTCATCGGTATTCGTCACGGTTAACCCCGAAAACGATGCGCCTGTTGCTGTATTCGATACGGCTGCAACGCAGGAAGATACGTCAGTCACGATTGATGTGTTAGCGAATGACAGCGATATCGATGGTGATAGTTTGAGCGTTAGCTCTGCATCAGCGGTAAGTGGTGCTGTTGTAATTAATGGCGATGGAACGCTGAGCTACTCGCCTAATGCAGATTTCAATGGTTTAGATAGCATCAGCTATGAAATCTCAGACGGTAACGGTGGCACCATGACCTCGTCAGTCTCTGTCACAGTGAACCCTGAAAATGATGCGCCTGTTGCTGTTGCAGATGCGGCAGCAACACAGGAGGATACGTCTGTCACCATTAATGTGTTAGCGAATGATGGTGATATCGACGGAGATAGTTTGAGCATTAGCTCTGCATCAGCGTCAAATGGTGCTGTTGTGATTAATGGCGATGGCACACTGAACTATACACCTAATGCAGATTTCAACGGCTTAGATAGCATTAGCTATGAAATCTCAGACGGTAACGGTGGCACGGGGGCCTCGTCGGTATCCGTCACGGTTAACCCCGAAAATGATGTACCAGTTGCTGTAGTCGATACCGCTGTAACGCAGGAAGATGCTTCTGTCACCATTGATGTGTTAGCGAATGATGGCGATATCGACGGAGATAGTTTGAGCATTAGCTCAGCATCAGCGTCAAACGGTGCAGTTGCGATAAATGGCGATGGCACACTAAGTTATGCGCCAAATTCAGACTTTAATGGTCTTGATAGCATTAGCTATGAGGTCTCAGACGGTAACGGTGGCACGGCGACCTCATCGGTATCCGTCACGGTCAACCCTGAAAATGATGCGCCGGTATCAATATCTGATACAGCTGTTACTGATGAAGATACGGCAGTTGTTATCGATGTTCTTGTGAACGATAGTGATATTGATGGTGATAGTTTATCTGTTGTGGCTGCTGCGGCGATTAGCGGTGTCGTAGCTATCAATGGTGATGGAACTATCTCATATACGCCTAGCGCTAATTTCGTAGGAGAAGATTCAATCACCTACGAAGTTTCGGACGGTAATGGTGGAGTCGCCAATTCAACCGTCGCAGTAACTGTAAACTCAACTGAGGATGATCCAATTACTATTGTTGGAACTGGTGCTGCAGAAACTTTAGAGGGTGGAAATAATAACGATAACCTCGCAGCCAAAGGTGGAAAGGACGTTCTATATGGATATGAAGGCAACGACACGCTACACGGTGGTGGCGGTGCCGACTCTCTATATGGCGGCTTGGGAGCAGATACACTAAAAGGTGCTAATGGCTCTGATAAGCTTTACGGGAATGAAGGTAACGATTTGTTGGTGGGTGGTAAAGGCCATGATACCTATTACTACCAAACTGGTGATGGCTATGATCGTATTAATAACGCTTCAAATAACTTCGCGACTGATACTGACAAACTTAGTTTGGAAAGTGTAGGTGATGTCGATGATGTATGGTTCAAAAAGACGAACAACCATCTCGATATTTATGTGCTGGGAAGTGAAGACCACGTTCGAGTTAATAACTGGTACAAGGCAGATAAGTTTAAGCTGGATTCAATTGAGGCGGGTGGCCAAGCCATTGATGCTATTAATATTGAACAGCTTGTAAGTGCGATGGCTTCGTTCGGAGCTCCTTCAGGAGGCAGCATATCGCTGAATTCTGATGAGCAAAACCAAGTCGATACAGCAATAGCGACGGCTTGGGCCTAGAGGCTACATAAAGGGCCTTCGGGCCCTTAAAAACTTTCTCAACTCTTCGGCAAAATAACCACAACCCTAAGCCCCTTAACCTCCCGATTACTCAACTCAATCACACCATTGTGCTTCTTAATAATTTGCGAGCTAATAGCGAGACCTAATCCAAAGCCTCCCGTGCCTCGGTTACGGCTTTTGTCAGCTCGGTAGAAGGGTTTGAGGATCGATTTGAGCTCTTCTTCTGGAATGCCGGGGCCTTCGTCCAAAATCTCTATATGAAGATTGCCAGAGCCCTCATAGAGCTTGAGCTCGATGTTGGCATCGTTGGGGCTGTATTTGATGGCGTTTGTTAGCAGGTTTTCAAATGCCCGGGTTAGCAAGGGCTCGTCACCTTTGATGAGCGCATCGCTTTGTAAATCGGTTTTTAGTGTCAGGTTTTTTTCTTTTAGTTCGAGTTCTGCGTCATCGGTAATGCGGCCCAAGAGTTGTGACAGGGGCAGGCTCTCCATCTGCGTCAATTGCTGGTTGTCAGTTTGCATTAAGGTGAGCAGTTGGTTGATGAGTTCTTCGATACACTGGTTCTGGTGTTCGATTTTGTCTAACAACTTGCCTGGGTCATCAACTGATCTGGCGAGTTCAATCGCGAGTTTTTGGCGAGTGAGTGGGGTTCTTATTTCGTGCGAAATATCACGAAAAAGTTGCTGCTGACTGCTAATTAAGTCAGATACTTTATCAGCCATTTGGTCGAATGCGGTGGCGAGTTGCCCTAGTTCATCTTTGCGTTTGCCAACATCCTGACTGACGCGAATGTCGAGCTTTCCTTGGGATATCTCAAGGCTGGCTTGATGTAACACGCGAATAGGCTTGGCGATAGAGCGTGCTATCCACAGTGAACCTAATAATATGATGATACAAGATGCCAGTAGACGATAGCCGTGCAAAGACTCTGGGTTGAAGCGGGACTGTATATAGCGCGAAGGCATGACTCGCAAGATATAACTTTGCCCGTTTGGTGAGGATATTTGTTGGTCGGCCAAATTTAGCAAGTGTGTTCGATAGGGTTTGTCATCGTGATCGTGATGCTCATCATCATCGTCATCATGATACCTTGGCTTTCGGTGTGGAATTACCGGCGTCTCGTCAGTATGTAATAACACTACGCGTATGCCTTCGCGGCGGGCTAGTTTTCGGTACCAGCGTTTTAGGGCTTTGCCTCCTTGCTGCTCGTATACCTCTATTGCTTCGGGTGCGAGTGAGCGCATCTTGTCTTTTACTTGCTCGACCTTGAATTCATTGACGACGATTTCTTTGGTGATCCAGATATTGGCGAGAATGGTCGCAAAGGTGGTTAGCCAGAAGATCAGAATAATCTTCCAAAACAAGCGATGTTTAAAGATGGATTGAGTCATGCTTAACGCGTCTCCACCTGACCTTGGAATAAATAACCACTGCCACGAATGGTTTTGATGTGTTCGCTATCGAGTTTCTTACGCAGGTTACTCATATGCATATCAATGGCCCGATCATAGAGTGTTAGCTTTCGCCCTAAAGCAAGCTCGGTTAGCTCGGCTTTGGTCATAATTTCATTGGCGTTGCGCATCAGTGCGTGCAGAATATTGAATTCACTGCTGGTAAGTTCTATTTCTTCACCCTCAATTAGGGCTTCACGCGTTTTTAGTTTTAGCTTGATTTTGTCTGAAACCAGCTCACTAGCCTGGTTTGTTGTCTGGCCTTGGTCGATCTCCACGCGTCTTAGCAATGCTTTGATTCGCGCCACCAACTCTCGTGGGTTAAATGGCTTGGGAAGGTAGTCGTCGGCGCCCATCTCAAAGCCTATGATTCTGTCTAGCTCATCACCTTTTGCGGTGAGCATTAATATTGGGCTAGTGATTTGGCCGCGTATATCACGCAACACGCTTAAACCATCTTTGTTAGGCAGCATGATGTCGAGAATGATAACGTCGTAGTGACTTTTTAAAGCCAAGCGTTCACCTTCGACGCCATCGAATGCCGTGGTCATGGTGAAACCTTCTTGTACTAGCAGGCTACTTAGAAGCTCACTGATCTCGGTATCATCTTCAATGAGTAATATATTGGCACTCATATCAAACCTTTATTGATTTACGGAATTGTTTGAAGTCTAGCATAGGCTTTTTACCTTCTATTTAATCTTTACAGAGACTTTACGTTTACTAGACCCCGATTTACATAGCAATGAATACAATGATTATCAGTCGATAACAAATCGATTAAAAAAATCATTGAGAGGAAGAAATCATGAGTAATCGTCTATTTACTAAGAAGAAGTTATTAGGTTTGAGTTTAGCGATGGTCATCGCAGGGTCTGCAGCGGTTGCGACAGCAGGGCCGCACTATAAAGAGCATGGCATGAACCACAAAATGGAAAGAATGCTCAAGCGTCTTGATTTAAGCGAAGAGCAAGAGGTGCAGGTTGAGGAAATTCTGGCTCCCATGAAAGAGCTCAGAAAGGAAAGAAAAGGCTTCCCGAAAATGCGTGCCATGATGTCTTTGGACCCGGACGCTGCCGATTATATGAAGCAAGCAGAAGAGCAGGCGACAAGTGCTGCTGAGAAAGTTAAGGCTAGTATCCTTAATATGGCGAGTGTTCGCCAGCAAGTACACGCGGTGTTAAATGAGGAGCAGAAAGCCGAGCTTAAAGCGATGGTATCGAAGAAGCTAAAGCGAATGGAAGAGCGCTGTGAGGATGACGATTAATTGAGGACATCAGATTTATCGGATGCTAGTTGTTGGTTGTGAAGCTAGACAAGGATGTTTTTTGCGTGGCGAGAGCCACGCTTTTTGTTTTCTTTGGTCTTATGAATATATCTTCAGTACACTCTTAGCTCTTAGTCTTTGATTTCAAAATGGAGCGAGTCAGTGAGTTGCTTGAGGAGAATTCCACGGTGTGTGTCGGAACAGATTAGAGCCATCATTTTTGACCTTGATGGAACGCTGGTCAGCTCGAGTCTCAACTTTGACCGAATGCGAAAAGATGTGGGTTGCCCGCCTGACGAAGATATTTTGGCCTACATCGATGCCCTGCAAGGCAAAGATAAAGAAGCGGCAAATGCCATTGTTTATCAACACGAAATGGCCGATGCGCGATCAGTTGAACTGCTTCCTGGAGTAGAAAGTTTGTTTGAACAGCTTTCTATAGGAGCATTAAAAACTGCGATAGTGACTCGAAATTCAAGAGAAGCAACTCGTCGTAAGTTAGAGCAAGTGGGACTACAAGTTGACACGATATTAACCAGAGAGTGTGCCCCTGCAAAGCCTCACCCAGGAGCCTTGCAGCAACTATGTCGTGAGTGGCAACTCAAACCTTCTGAGGCGGTGTATGTGGGTGATTATCTGTACGACCTATTAGCAGCAGAACATGCTAACATGCATTCCTGTTTATATGCTCAAGATCACTTACCTGATTATGCTGAAAGGGCGGGCTTTGTGTGTAATGACTACGCATCTTTTTTCGATTTATTAGCCTCCTATATAGAAAAAAAATAAAGACAAACGCACCTGCTTGCTTAACTTTGCTTATCTTGCGAGATTGATCTGAATCAATCTTGGATAAAGAAGGCGAATAGGTGCGACAAAATGTCACTTCCTCCATAAAACCTCATCGATATACTCACCTCCAATCGAATCATAGATGAGGTTGAATGAGGGTGTTAGTGTGAGAGTAAATCAAACTTTTCGAAATATTTCGCTATCAGGGAAAACTTGTATTGGTAGTAGTCTCTTGGGCGCTAGCCTTTTGTATGCACTTCCCGCTGTTGCAGACATGGAAGCAAAGCCAGCGGTTGAGCAGCTAGATACGATTAGTGTGACAGCAAATAGAAACGAAGAGTTGACCTTGGATGTGCCCGCCAGTATCGCCGTTAAGGATAGAGGCTCTGTTGATCTTGACCAGGCTAACTACCAAAAAGACTTGTTTAATAGCATTGCAGGCGTTCGTATTATACAGACCGGTTCAACCTTGGGGCATAAAACCAGTATACGTATGCCTTCCAATACAGGGCCTTATTACTTGTTTTTACAGGATGGCATACCGGTACAATCCTCTGGCTTCTTTAACCATAACGGTTTGGCATACACCAACTTTAGTACGGCAGGGTCTGCAGAAGTTTTGAAGGGGGCAGGGACTGCATTGTACGGCTCCGATTCAGTTGCAGGTACTATCAATGTGATTTCCCAAGACCCAAGCTTAAGAGAAGGTTATACCGTCAAAACTGAAGCTGGTGCGCATGGCTTTTATCGTTTAGGCCTAGCAGGAAGCGCAAGCTTGAGTGATGACTCTTCAGTCGGCATTGATATATCGCATAGCGAAAACGATGGCTGGCGAGACCATACTCGCTCAAAACGAAGTGAAGCGAATATTACGCATTTTGTTTCCTTGAATGACAACAATAGCCTGAAAACAGTCTTTGCAATAAACACTACTGAGGCTGATCAGGCCGGTAGTTTAATTGGTTTGGATGCGCTGAAAAACGATACAGAATCGGTGGGTGATATAGAAGCTGCACTAGCTACCGGGATGGATATTCAGCGAAAATTTGATTTTGCCCGTTTGAGTACAGAATGGACGCACTTACTTAATGACGAGATTGAACTGAGTACCATTGCGTACTTGAGAACAAACCGGAACCAGTATGTAGCAACTTGGCAGGGAAACCTTCCTGAGAATGATAGCCAGCAAAAAACGCTTGGCCTCATGTTCAAAGCCGACTATAGCCTAGATAGCCTCCGCTGGACTTTTGGAGCCGACCTTGAATATACCAAGTCTAGTCGAAGCTATGAGCAAACCTTTGACTATGTGCCCAGTGGCTGGGGAAGTAGTGTCGCTGAGGGCTCTATTTATGACTACGACGTGAATTACTTCGCCGTGTCACCCTATACCAGTGCTGCATTTAGTGTTACTGATCACTTAACAGTAGAAGCCGGCCTTCGCTACGACTCCAGCCGTTTTGATTACACGAATAATCTATCTGACGGGCAATATGCATCGTCGAGTTATGCGCGGGCATCGAGCGATAATGACCCTTCATTCAATCACTTAAGTCCTAAACTGAGTTTTAGTTTCCGTCTTGATGATAGTCAGAATATCTATGTTCGCTATGCAAACGGTTTCCGAATACCGCAAGCTTCTCGCTTGTATGCGCTTACAACTGACAATATTGATTTTGATTTAGACCCGGAAGTCAGTGATACCTATGAACTGGGTTATAAGTTGGCAACCACAAATCAGCGTCTCGATTTATCGTTGTATTACATGACGATTGATGACTCAATTGTTCGACGAGAAAACATTGATGGAGATCGTTACTACGAAAATGGTGGCGAGACCACGCATCAGGGGGCAGAGTTATCAATACTACAGACCTTAACAGAGGAATTATCCGCACGATTGGCTTATAGCTACTCGGAGCACGAGTATGTGAACGATGAAGATTATGGCGATAACGAGCAAGCTGAGGCGCCTAACAGTTTGGCTAACTTACGTTTGAACTATTCTCCTCAAAAGGTGCAGGGTTTGACGACTTCATTGGAGCTTGAGCATATTGGTGAGTATTGGATGGATGACAATAACACTAAAAAATATGGCGGCTATACGGTTACACACTTAAAAGCACTATATAAAATTTCTGAACAGCTCAAATTGAGCGCTAAGATTAATAACCTGTCGAATAAAGTGTATGCGGAAAATGCCAGCTTCAGTTACGGCAAAGAGAAGTATACACCAGGGGCTCCGCGTCAGTTATTCGCAGGTATTGAGTATCGGTTTTAAGACATGATGACTAAAGAACGCTCAGGTATTTTTTTCATACTGTGCCTTTTGCTTGCACTCTTATTGACCTGCAACCAAGATGCAGAGGCAGCAAAAAAGCATGGAGCAATGAAAAACAGTTTGCTGCCTGAGTGTCAAGGTATGGCACTTCCATCTGTGCATTGTGGACGCGCTCCATCGTATGCCGAGGGTAAGGATAAAGTGTATGTGGTCTTCTCTCAGAATGGCCATATCTACTTATCTTCATCATCAGATGAAGGGCGCAGCTATACGCCTCCTATTGCTGTTAATCGGCGACCTGAAGCGATTTATGATGATGGCGAGAATAGGCCAAAGATCCTGTTGGGAAAACAACAAGAGATCTTTATCTCATGGACGCATAAGACGCCTGGGCGCTATTCGGGGGATGTGCGTTTTGCTCGTTCACTCGATGGCGGTCAAAATTTTTCTGAACCGATTACGATCAACAATGACAAAGCACTAATCGGTCATCGTTTTGATGCGATGCTGATGGATGGTACAGGGCGTTTATATTTATTCTGGATTGATAAACGAGATAAAAAAGCCGCTCGTGACAGGAATCAAGACTACTTAGGGGGATCGATATATTTCACCTACTCTGACGATGTAGGCGCTAGCTTTCAGCCCGATAAAAAGTGGGTTGATCATAGTTGTGAATGTTGTCGTTTGGCCCTAGCAAATGATTCGAACCAAGATGTAGCGATCTTATGGCGGCATGTATTCCCAGGCAGCATTCGAGACCATGCTATTGCCTATGTCAAAGACTGGAAGTCTATGCAGAACGCTCATCCAGCTAAAGCGGCTATAGATAACTGGGTGATTGAAGGCTGTCCTCACCATGGTCCTGATATGTCTTTTGATCGTGATGACCGCGCACATATTGTCTGGTTTACACAAGGGGATAAACATAAAGGTTTGGTGTACGGTCGCTATAACTTTTCTGAAGGAAGGGCCTTAGACACAATTTCGATTGATTCACTCCCAGGTGCGAGTCGTCCACAGGTCATAGTGCAAGATTCGAATGTGTTCCTACTATGGAAACGCTACAACGGACAAGGTCTCGATTTGATCTTACGTCAGTCCGTGAACTTAGGAAAAGACTGGCTAAAAGAAAAGGTAATCGCAAGTACCACTCATGACTCAGATCACCCTGACCTGATTGAAGTGAAGGGCCGAATTCATGCTATGTGGCATACACAGGCTGAAGGCTTACGCTGGATTAGGGTAGAGTAATGATAAGCGTGAAAAAACTAGCTGTGTTTATATGGGGTTTAATAGTTATAGGGTGGAGCGCTTCGCTTCAGGCAAATGCGAATATAAAGCCCTTTTCAGCGGATAGTCTGATTGCCATTGAAGAATCTCGTAAGGGAGAGGCATTTATATTACTGCTATGGTCAATCGAGTGTCCTCCTTGTCTAAAAGAATTAAAACTTCTAAAGGAATTAACAGGGCAAGGCCTGAATAAGCACTTGTTGCTAGTTTCAACGGACGATATGGAATACCAGACAGATATTGAAGCTTTAATAGCAAACGAAGCGCTTCTTGAGTATGAGCATTGGCTTTTCAATGGCGATTTACCTGAACGTCTTCGCTATAACATCGATCCAGGCTGGTATGGTGAATTGCCCAGAGCCTATATTTACTCCGCTCGCGGGCAGCGGGTTGCACATAGCGGCATGTTGACAAAAGCAATGTTGGAACAGTGGTTGGCTTTAATTCATGCGAACTCTGCACCGGAAAGTACCGATTCACCATGACAACTTCCAAGCCTATACGTATTACCGTTATCGTGTCAGTGCTTGTTCATTGCGGAATGATGTTGGCCGTTTTTCTTACCGTGTCTGGTGGTGTTAGCCTAGATACTGTTAATGTGGATAAGCCATTGCTGCGTCCAGCGCTTGTGATTAGTCATCACCATGTTGCTGCAAAGCCAAAGCCAAAGCCAAAGCCAAAGCCAAAGCCAAAGCCAAAGCCAAAGCCAGAGCCAGAGCCAAAGCCAGAAAATCGATCAGAGAATGAACACTTTAGCTTTCCATCTGAAACCGTTTTGCAAGCGCAAAGCCTGGGTTTAGAAGGTGAATCGATACTTGCCTATAAACAGGAGCTGTTTAAGCTTATTGAGGCACAGAAATTTTATCCGAAGCGCCTCAAAAGAATGCGTAGAGAGGGTGAGGTGACGATTGAATTCACGCTCTTGGCAAATGGCGATTTAAAAGTCATTAAAGTCATCGACTCGCGTGGACATAAACTCTTCAAACAAGCTTCACTGGCATCGCTAAAGAAGGTCGACACTTTCCCACCTTTTCCAAAAGAGTCTACCCGTGCAGAGTGGACCTTTACGGTCGCACTAAACTACAGCCTTCGAATGTAGCGTAGAAGGAGGCTGCCCAAAACGCTTCTGCTTAACCGCTTTCATTGTAGGGTTTAAAAATCTTACAAAATAGCTGTCTTTGAACTACACTCAATAGGGTTTATTTAGCGGCCTTATCAGGGACAGGGGGCTGAACAGAATTCTGTTGAATAGTCGCCTCTGGTTTACGCTCGGTGCGATGTAGTTTGAGATGTACAGGGTAGGTATGGCTTCAAATCTTTTCTCATTTGATTCAATTGCTTTACGGCTGCTAAAGCGCATTTTTCTTATCTATTTCAGCATTACGCTTATCATGACGTTTGCTCATGCTTATTCGGAATACCATCATACAAAAGATGTGGTGAAATCTGAGTTGAAGGAAATCGAAGGAACCTTTACACCCGCGCTCCGCACTGCACTTTGGGCGGTCAATGAGAAACAACTTTCTTCTATTGCTAACGGAATTCTTCAGTTGCCCTTCGTGACGGGTTTGAAAATTGAGAACGGAAAAGGAGAGTCCCTTATTCCTGGAAGTCTAAATGTAGGGGAGGTTGATGCAGGCAGCTTTGAATATAGCTTCGACATTCTGCAAAGCACCCTGAACGATCAGTACGTTTATTTGGCAAAAGTAACCTTTTTGTCTGATAGTCAGGTGGTATTTGATCGTGTGAAATTCGGCTTCTTAATTATTGCAATTAATGCTTTGATGAAAAGTATTATTCTTTGGTGCCTGTTTTTATGGGTCTTTAAAGTAATGCTCTATAAACCTATGCAAAAGTTTGTAGGTGAATTGCATAGTATGGATTTTGATAGTCTTGATAAACGTCGTCTTAACCTTGGCCTGGAACATGATGATGAGCTACAGTCTCTAGAGAATAGCTATAACCAGATGCTCGAAACCTTACAGCAACAGAAGCAGGAATTTGTTGATGCGCAGCAAAGCTACCATCGAGAGTTAGAGCGGAAAGTTCATGAGAGAACTCACGAACTGGAGTTGGCGAATCAGCAGCTAAGTTTTTATGCGAGTACCGACCCGCTTACCTCAATCTATAATCGTCGAAAGTTCTTTGTTCTGGCTGAAAAATATCGGGCTTTAGCCTTGCGCAATAAGCATCCCTTATCCCTTCTGGCTTTGGATTTGGACCACTTTAAGCATATCAATGACGAATACGGGCATGCGGCTGGTGACGAGGTCTTGGTTAAGTTTACTTTGCTTGTTGGCCAGTTATTGCGTGAAAGCGATATCTTCGCTCGCTTTGGAGGAGAAGAGTTTGCGATCTTGTTAGAGAATACCTCCTCTGAAGATGCTGTGACGGTTGCGCAAAACATAATTGATGTGGTTGAAGGTCAATTATTTGAGTTTGAAGGTCATAATATTAAAGTGACTGTATCGGTTGGAATTGCAGAAATGATGATGGCGGATGAAGGCATTGGAGCATTAATCGCGAGAGCGGATAAAGCGCTATACCACGCCAAGGAAAACGGACGTAACCAGCATTTTATCTACGATAGTGGACAGGCGGAATTATAGTTATTGCGATGGATAAAGAGCTTCTGCATGTACAAATAATTAGTGCA
>NZ_LWGG01000386.1:0-671 GCF_001635365.1 Oleiphilus sp. HI0128
CGATACAACGGAAGGTTGTATTGATAATGATGGGCAAGGCGTTTCTTTTGGTGAAAGCTTTAACCCAGGGTCTGGCTTTAGTTTGCGCTCGGTTGCTTCAGGTATTGTGGCAGGGCGGGAGTATAATGTTCATCTTAGCCCATTAACGCATATGGCGGCAGCTCATGCGGAGGCTAAATCTATTGGTTTGACAGCTGATAGTATTCAGGAATCTATCGCTCACATTGAAGACTTGCTAGATCTAGATGCTGGTGCGATGCGTTTGGCGCCAGCAGATTTAACTGCTATTGAGTCGTATAGTTCAATTACAAAAGCAGAACTGGAAATGGGTGTTTTGTCAGCCTCTTTCTTGTCAATGGTTGAGCTGGGTCGTTGGGATACGATTGAAGAAGTAATCGAACATGTAGAGGAAGTGATTGCCAGTGATGGCGTTCTAGGGGCTCAAAGTACTGAGGGCGATGAACAGATTACTCTGGATGAGGTTTTTCTAGAGGCAAGCGAAATTGCATTAGATCTAGAGCAAGCGCTTCCAGATAGTGAACATGCCGAGACATTTGCGGCGGTTAGACAGGAAACGAATGATTCCTATAACGACGTAGCAGAGCTTAACGAGACTCCTGACCTCGAAATTATTAGCCAGCCTCAAGGTGTAATTGTTGATGAGTTGGAAG
>NZ_LWGG01000387.1:0-807 GCF_001635365.1 Oleiphilus sp. HI0128
CATATATATTGATTTGTAGCTAAAGGGTCAAGTCATTGCAATGTTTTTTTCTGATTTTTGAACAAACTAGCTAGCATTTTTAAAGCCTTTGCTACACTTAAAGGGAATAAAGCCTGAAACATAGTCCACATGAATAGTACACTTATAATATCTTTGATAGCCTCCATCATTGTTATCTCAATGGTTGCCAGTGGCATAAGTTATAGCCGCCAACAAGCAATGAAAAAGCGCAAGCTTCGCATTAACAAACTAAGGCAACAAGCTGATGAGCTATTAAGCTACACCTCACTTTTATTAAAAATTGATGAAAGCTACGTACTGATCACCCAAGTTCAATCTTTAGCAGTGAACGCCTTAAAAGCAGCGCAGCAATTAGCCCCCGACGATCAATTAATTCTTTCCCACTTACGAACTCAAGAGGGAAAGTTACTAAACTTCAAAAGCGGACAACGAGAAAATAAAGTCGCCTGTTATGTCACCAGTGATATTGAACTGACCCAGGCACAAAGCCAAATCGGTCAAATCAGTAAGTTACTCGACATCTATCGCAATAAAGGCTCATTAACGGCGGCAAAGTGCCAGGAGCTGCAAATTCATCTGCAAACAGTCAAGGTCGAGCTCAACATAAATAGTAACTTATACCAGGCCGACAGCTTCGCTGAGGAAGGCGATATGACGATGTATCAGATGCATATCAAGCAAGCTCTGGACTTGCTGAAAAAGACCAGCATAGATAATGATACGAAAAACACCCGCATACGAGAGCTAAGCGAACTCCTGACCGAAGCAAAACGAACAAACCGTGTC
>NZ_LWGG01000388.1:0-907 GCF_001635365.1 Oleiphilus sp. HI0128
AGTACTTCGGATGCAATCGGCTGGGGTCCAATTAACCGACCATTCGACCCTGAAAAGTTCGATGCTTTGTGGGAACGAGTCGAGGCGTATTTGGCTGAGCGAGATAGCTATCTTTCTCACCTTCACGTGGGTGCAGATGCTGATCACTATCTACCTGTTAAGGTTGCAACAGAAACTGCTTGGCAGAACCTGTTTGGTCGCAATCTGTTTATCCGCCCTGAGCAATATAACCAGGCCGATAAGCAAGAATGGGAAATCCTAAACGTTGCAAGCTTTGAGTGTGTACCTGAGCGTGACGGTACTAATAGTGACGGTACAGTAATCATCAACTTCGCCAAGCGTCGCGTTTTGCTTGCAGGTATGCGTTATGCGGGTGAAATGAAGAAAGCAATGTTCTCTGTTCAGAACTTCTTGTTGCCAGAGAAAGACGTATTACCAATGCATTGTTCTGCAAACGTTGGTGATGACGGCGAAACAACATTGTTCTTCGGTTTGTCAGGTACAGGTAAAACTACCTTGTCTGCTGACCCTGCGCGTTACCTTATTGGTGATGACGAGCACGGTTGGGGCAAAGGCGTTGTCTTCAATATTGAAGGCGGCTGCTATGCGAAGACTATTGATCTATCTCAAAAGAATGAGCCAATCATTTGGGATGCGATCAAGTTCGGTGCAATCGTAGAAAACGTAGCGCTTTCTGATGATAAGCGTCTACCAGATTACACAGATACAAGCATTACTGAAAACGGTCGTTGTGCCTACCCGCTAGAGCACGTTGAAAAACGTGTTGCTGAAAACTTAGCAGGCGAGCCAAACGCTATCGTATTTTTGACTTGTGATATGACGGGTGTACTACCTCCAGTATCATTGTTGTCTAAAGAAGGTGCGGCTTACCACTTCTTAAGTGGTT
>NZ_LWGG01000389.1:0-755 GCF_001635365.1 Oleiphilus sp. HI0128
AACGCAAACCAGGAGCACTGCGTAACGGCGCACCGTTCGAGACCTTGCCAGACAGCTTCAAGTCCATTCAAAAGTATTTACTTCGACGACAAGGTGGTGATCGAGAAATGGTCGAGATATTGGCCTTGGTACTTCATCACGACGAACAGCTGGTTGAGCAAGCGGTTGAGGAATCTCTGCGATGCGGGCACCCCTCAAAACAGCATGTAATGAACTGTTTGAGCCAACTCATCGAACAGGAAACACCTGAGCCTTTGCTAACACCACCCTCTCTCATTCTAAACGAAGAACCTATTGCCAACACACAACGCTACGATCAACTAAGAGGTCATCCTTATGCACATTGAAACCATGATCCACACCTTCAAACAACTCAAACTA
Source organism: Oleiphilus sp. HI0128 (assembly GCF_001635365.1). Classification (NCBI taxonomy): domain Bacteria; kingdom Pseudomonadati; phylum Pseudomonadota; class Gammaproteobacteria; order Oceanospirillales; family Oleiphilaceae; genus Oleiphilus; species Oleiphilus sp. HI0128. The sequence continues at coordinate 382 of NZ_LWGG01000389.1, forward strand.
CACGGTATGGCCAACAGTGTTATGGAGCTATCACAGCAAGCCGGGCCATCTTACCTTCAAGCACAGCCCATTCTTGAAGCCTTGATCAAAGCTGAAGTAACAGATCGAGAAGTGCGATCAATCGCTTATCAGATGAAGCATGCAAGGTTCCCAGCCTACCGTGACCTAGCTGGCTTTGACTTCAATCAAAGCAGTGTAGATGAAACGCCTGTCAAAGCGCTTCATCGCTGTGAGTTCATCGAAGGCAGCCACAACATCGTACTTATAGGAGGCCCTGGCACGGGTAAAACTCACTTAGCAACGGCAATAGGCGTACAAGCCATCCAACACCACCGACTACGAGTGCGCTTCTTATCGACCATTGAACTTGTGAA
>NZ_LWGG01000390.1:0-818 GCF_001635365.1 Oleiphilus sp. HI0128
AGTCGTGTGGAAGTTAATCATATACTAGAGGGCAGCGCTCCTCACGAAGCTCAAAGATACTCTGAGGTTTTTCAAGCTGTAGCGGATATATTAGGTGAAAATGTAGAAGATGGTCTTAAGGGGTATATTGACTTCCATCATACGCTGTTGAGTCAGGGCATACACTTTTCGACTGTTGCTGATGCTAGAGGAGTGGATAGAGAGCAATTAGAGCACTGGCTTAATCAATCCGGTTACTTTGATCTGGACGCCCGATTAGCCCGATATAGTGTGATCAATAATCTGCCATTCATCCTAATGGGCCCTGAACTGGCAAGTGCTGTTTCTTCGGAAATCAGGGAATCAGATCGCTATGCTAAAGATACTTATTCCGAACCCTATTGGGTTGATAGGCTTAATTTTTATGAGCTAACACTTTCACAAAACCGAGAGAACCTTCCATATGGGGACGGCTTGGGGACTGAATACGCACTTTTTAAGGACTTGCAAACTGGAGATATAGCTAAAAACTACCTCTTCGCAGATAAGGTAAATACATATACTTTCGGGACAGAAGACAATGATACTTCTGGATTAGAGGGCGGAGAGTATCATGATCACCTATATGGAAATGGCGGTGATGACATTTTATTTGGCAGAGAGGGCGAAGATGTTCTAGATGGCGGAAAAGGAAACGACCACCTTCACGGCGGCACTGGAAACGATTTCTTAGTCGGCGGAGCAGACAACGATACCTACCACTTCACACAAGGTCACGGCTACGACAGGATTGAAGATACTGAAGGAATAAACACCCTCATAATTGGTGGTCGAACCAT
>NZ_LWGG01000391.1:0-1000 GCF_001635365.1 Oleiphilus sp. HI0128
TTAACTATTCCGATTAACTCGGGAAGGTTCTCGATGGGTGCGTGGCAAGGGATTTATCTTGGGGAGCATAGAAATCAAGCTGGTTCACGTAAGTTAGTAGTCACTATGCAGGGTCAGACTTAACTATGGTTAAAAAATAGACTACTTATTCTGTCCAACTTCAGCTAACATGTGTGCACTTAAATTTGAGGCGCAAGTTGTGATTATGAGCAAAGTGGTGGACAAAACGGGCGATCAGCCAGTTGATAATAAGCGGGTGGAAACCCTGGAACATAGTTTAGACGAGTTGCTAAATACCTTAACTCACGGGCTAGGTGTGCTATTAAGCATTGCGGGTTTATTTGTCTTGTTAATCGCTGCAATTCCAATGGATGATGTATGGAGAGTCGCCAGTTTTAGTATATTTGGCTTGAGTCTAACGGCTTTATACTTAGCTTCGACGCTTTATCATGCCGAGCGATGCCCGGTTAAAAAAGATAAGCTGAAGATGTTCGATCACTGTGCTATTTACCTCCTGATTGCAGGTTCTTATACACCCTACCTCATGGTGAGTATGAGAGAAGTCGGTGGTTGGGGCTTATTAGCCCTTGTTTGGGGCATTGCATTTTTCGGTATCTTCTTGAAAATACGTTTCAAGCATCGGTTTTCACTTTTGCGCGTCGCGAGCTATCTGCTTATGGGTTGGTTGGTGATTCTAAGTGCTGAGGATTTGCTCGCATCAGTACCGGAAGGAGGAGTGTTTTTACTCGCTTTGGGCGGAATAATCTATACTCTTGGTGTTGTCTTCTATTTGGTCGAACGAATTCCCTATAACCATGCAATCTGGCATCTGTTTGTACTGGGGGGCAGTATTTGTCATTTCTTCAGTGTTTATTACTACGTTTTGCCACCTCAGGTCGCTGTATAATTAAACTTCGGGCTGGTCAGAGATAACTTTTATTAGACTGTCGTCACGGTTTTGTTGCTGCCATTGATCAAAGTAGATTAAGTCCTCCAATGG
>NZ_LWGG01000392.1:0-670 GCF_001635365.1 Oleiphilus sp. HI0128
TAACTTTTTCATGATCATTAAGATAAGGCGTCTTAATGAACTCGCTATCAGGAAACTGTCCGGCGACATGGTCTACATATCCGTAAATACGTTTAATTAACCTGCCTGTGAACAGAAAATACGGTGCCACCACTATTTTTTTAAAACCGAGTTTTACCAATCGCTCCAAGCCTTCTCCAACCGATGGGTAGGTTACCCCTGAGTAAACCGTATCAGCCCAGCCAAAACCCATATTCTCATTGACGATTCGAGTCAGTTTAGCCACTTCCGCGTTTGCCATGGTATCTGACGTTCCGCGCCCTACAACCACTAGCATAGTGTCATAAAGTTGATCTGGAGGGTTGTTGGAGTCTAGCCCGAGTGACTCATATATTCTTGCTTGAAACGCCTCGATCATCGCTTCGTGCAAGCCGAGTTCATTGCCGTAAGCGACTTTCACGTTCCCCTTTTTCTCTTCGAATGTCGTCAATACAGATGGAATGTCGTTCTTTGCGTGAGTTGCGGCAAACAACATTCCTGGAACCGCGTAGATCTCTTCGACACCTTGATCAATTAACGAGTTTAGACCCATATGAATGTTGGGTGCGGAGAACTCCAAAAAGCCATATTCGACAGGCATATCTGGAAATCGTTTTTTTAGTCCTGCTGCGACACGCCCAAATTCACGCTC
>NZ_LWGG01000393.1:0-734 GCF_001635365.1 Oleiphilus sp. HI0128
TGCCTTGGCAATAACCTACGCGAAGCCAGTTTGCGACAAGCGCGCTTAAACGCTCACGAAACTCGCTAGCCAACCGCAGTAATTTATCTTCGAACGATAGGTCTTCATTGATCTCACTTTTGTATTCACGATCAATCAAATGCAAAACGATCATCTTTAACTCTTCGAGAGCTTTTGGATGAGCCTTGCTACGCGCTCGACGAGCAAACAGTTCAAGCTGCCCGACCCGTAAGAAAGACGGTGCGACACGTGTTGAAATTGCAACCGGGTTCGATACCATAATATCCGGATCTTGGGAGTAAGAACCTTCAGAATACCATGGGCGATCAACGGTCTCTGAGCCAGATACATAAAGGCATAAGGACCTAGATGTTGGCACCCCTAGTTGGTGCATATGCTCCTGAACCAGAAATTCTCTAATACTCGAGCGCAGCACTGCTCGCCCATCCGCACCACGACAATATGGCGTTCGCCCACCACCCTTTAGCTGCATCTCCCAACGCTGACCATTGATGACAGCCTCAAGGACAGATACTGCACGGCCATCCCCGTAACCGTTGCCTGTGCGGAACGGACACTGTTGAATGTACTCCGTGCCATAAATCGACAGCGCATAGCCAGTTGCCCAAGCTGTTTGTCTCATAGGTTCTGGCACATGCGACATATCACCAGAGAACAAACGACGGAAGCCTTCCGTTTCCACCAAATTGTCGTCAAAACCCAGTTCGCTGAAA
>NZ_LWGG01000394.1:0-982 GCF_001635365.1 Oleiphilus sp. HI0128
CAGGTTAATGAGTCGGATGTGGCTTATGCAAAGCAAGGCAATGACCTCGTGGTTTCTATTATCGGAACGTCTGATCAGATAACCGTTAAAGACTGGTATGAGTCACCGGAACGAAAAGTAGTAGTGTATTTCGATGATTTGGATATCACACATTCAATCGATCATATTGAGTCATTAGCGACTGACGAGAGTAGTTCGAGCAATAGCGAACCTACCGCTCTAGCGGATACAGCAAACACCGAGGAAGATACTTCCATTATCATTGATGTGTTAGCCAATGACAGCGATATCGATGGTGATAGTCTGAGCATTAGCTCTGCTTCAGCCTCGTATGGTTCGGTTCTCATCAATGGTGATGGAACGCTGAACTACACACCTAATGCAGATTTCAACGGTTTAGATAGCATCAGCTATGAAGTCTCAGATGGTAACGGTAGCACCGCGGCCTCATCGGTATTCGTCACGGTTAACCCCGAAAACGATGCGCCTGTTGCTGTATTCGATACGGCTGCAACGCAGGAAGATACGTCAGTCACGATTGATGTGTTAGCGAATGACAGCGATATCGATGGTGATAGTTTGAGCGTTAGCTCTGCATCAGCGGTAAGTGGTGCTGTTGTAATTAATGGCGATGGAACGCTGAGCTACTCGCCTAATGCAGATTTCAATGGTTTAGATAGCATCAGCTATGAAATCTCAGACGGTAACGGTGGCACCATGACCTCGTCAGTCTCTGTCACAGTGAACCCTGAAAATGATGCGCCTGTTGCTGTTGCAGATGCGGCAGCAACACAGGAGGATACGTCTGTCACCATTAATGTGTTAGCGAATGATGGTGATATCGACGGAGATAGTTTGAGCATTAGCTCTGCATCAGCGTCAAATGGTGCTGTTGTGATTAATGGCGATGGCACACTGAACTATACACCTAATGCAGATTTCAACGGCTTAGATAGCATTAGCTATGAAATCTCAGACGTTA
>NZ_LWGG01000395.1:0-418 GCF_001635365.1 Oleiphilus sp. HI0128
CCACGAATTAGCATTCCATTAGATGATGCTAAAAGCCTTTGGGGAGAGCCCCAAAGTACGGAAAATCTATGGGGCGAAAAAGCTTTGGGTTCTGGTATCGCTTTAAGTGCAGCAGCTACTGGCTTAATTAGTTGGGCGGGTTATGGAGTAATAGAGCTGATGTTTTTGCCTCCTTGCCAAGAACATGTATGGTCAATAAAAAATAAACAAGTCTTAGCTAAAAGCTGCAGTACCATTGGTACAGGGTATCAATCCAAAATAGTAAAATGGGATTGGTCCGAAAATTAAATCAGCTAACAAGTTTAGCCTGCCTCGCCCCGGAAAAGGCCCCGGGGCTGGACTCGCTATCGCTCGCCGCAGCTAAAGGCGTTAAGTAACCTATTAATTACTCTAAACTATAAAGAGGACGCTCTAATGA
>NZ_LWGG01000396.1:0-7926 GCF_001635365.1 Oleiphilus sp. HI0128
CGCTGATTTGTCTGTCGATGAGGGGAATGAAGATTCCAATACTCCTACGGATAACGAAGGCTAGTCCCTTTGGCGCGTAGAAGAAAAGGACGCCTGCTAAACGGGGTGTTGTTGCTTGATAAGCCTCAAGGGATGACTTCAAATTTTGCCTTGCAAAAAGCTCGGCGGATATTTGGTGCTCAAAAAGCAGGTCATACCGGAAGTCTTGATCCTCTAGCGACGGGTGTTTTACCAATTTGTTTTGGTGAGGCAACCAAGTTCTCNCGTTATCTACTTGATGCGAATAAAGGCTATTACACAACCGCGACTCTAGGAGATATCCGGACGACCGGTGATAGTGATGGCGAAACGGTCGAGATCAAAGAAGTGCCTGCACTCAGTGAAGCTCCCTTATTAAGCTTGCTAGAGAAATTTAAAGGTGACATAGAGCAGGTGCCATCTATGTATTCTGCGCTAAAGCATCAGGGTCGCCCCTTATATGAATATGCGCGCAAAGGTATCACGATAGAGCGTCCTGCACGCCCAGTTAGTATTTTCAGGCTTGAGCTCGATGAGTTACGCGAAAAGCAGCTCGATTTGACTGTCGAATGTTCGAAAGGTACTTATATTCGCTCATTAGTGGAAGATATTGGTAATGAACTGGGCTGTGGTGCGCATGTCTCAATGTTGCGTCGTTTTAAGGCCGGGCACTTCATGTTGGATAGCACTGTTAAGATGCTTGCTTTGGACGAAATGTCTCAAGAACTTGCTTTAGGTGAAGGCTTGGAAGCAGTTTTAGATGTCAATTTACTGCCAATTGACAGTTTATTGCCTGATACACCCAAAGTATGCCTAAAAAATGAGCTTGTAAGCTCGATATTAAATGGACAAGCGGTTAGAATAGCCGACTTTGAAAATACTGGCTTTGTCTGTATTTATCTGCCTGTTGATACTTTATGCCAAAATTTAAGTGTCGAGCAGACAATATTCAAGCAGTATTTTGAATCTACCTTTGAAAAAGATGGTCAGCAATATGTCTTTGCTGGTGTCGCTGAAATTGACGAAGAAGGTATGTTACAACCTAGTCGACTCGTCAACTTTAATGAAATTGCGACACAGGTATAGGTCTTTTTCAAACTAATAACGGTAGAAAGAAAACAAGTTTCGCAAACGAGTTGACTGTAAATATGCGCGGTTGGCTTAAGTTTTAATTAGCATATTGAGGAAATAACTATGGCTCTTAATGCCGAAGAAAAAGCAAAAGTAGTAAGCGAATATCAACAGTCTGAAGGTGATACTGGTTCTCCAGAAGTTCAGGTTGCATTGTTGACAACTAACATCAACAAATTGCAAGGCCACTTCAAGGGTAACAAGCACGACCACCATTCACGTCGCGGTTTGATCCGTATGGTTAACCAGCGTCGTAAGTTGTTGGACTACTTGAAGCGTAAGGACGGTCAGCGTTATTTAGACTTGATCGCTCGCTTAGGTCTACGTCGCTAAGGTGTAAGCTTTTTGAGCTTTGTTTTAGAGATGACTATGATTTTGTTATGAAGTCATAAATAAAGTACCGGCATGTCTTGAAAGATAGACATGCCGGTTCTTTTTTATCGATAATCATATTTTTTTATGTGATTGTCATCACGCTTAGTTGTTTGTGCAGCTAAGGTAAATGTAAAAGTGCTTTGTTAGAAGGCCGTAAAGTTTTATGTCTGAGTGTTTTTTCTGAGCTCGTTCTTCAAAGAAGTAAGAACACTGAGACGTAAAGCTTTTAGTCCTTGTCATTTAGCGAAGCTAAATCAAAGAAAATAAATTAAGGAGCCGATGTGAATCCGGTTATTAAAAAATTTAAGTACGGTAAGTCAGAAGTTACAATCGAAACAGGCAGAATCGCTCGTCAAGCAACAGGTTCTGTATTAGTCACAATGGACGATATCGCAGTATTGGTTGCGGTAACAGCAGCTAAACAAACTGCGCCAGGCCAAGACTTTTTCCCATTATCTGTTTTCTACAACGAGAAACAGTATGCGATTGGTAAAATCCCAGGTGGTTACATCAAGCGTGAATCGCGTCCTTCTGAAAAAGAGACGCTAACTTCTCGTCTAATTGACCGTCCAATTCGTCCGTTGTTTCCAAATGGTTTCATGAACGAAGTTCAGGTTGTTTGTACTGTTATGTCAGCAAACAAAACTGACAACTCAGATATCGCAGCGATGATCGGTACTTCTGCTGCGTTGGCTATCTCAGGTGTTCCGTTCAATGGTCCTATCGGTGCAGCACGTGTTGGCTTTACTGATGAAGATGGTTATTCACTTAACCCAACAAACGCTGAGTTGGAAGATTCGTTATTAGACATGGTTGTAGCGGGCACCAAAGACGCAGTATTGATGGTTGAGTCTGAAGCAAAAGAAATGACTGAAGACGAAATGCTGGGCGCTGTTTTGTTTGCTCACCAGGAAATGCAGGCAATCGTTACTGCTGTAACCGAGTTTGCTGAAGAAGTAGGCACTGAGAAGTGGGACTGGACTCCTGAAGAAGTGAACACTGCGCTTGCTGAAGCTGTTGCGGCTGAGTCAGCGGAAGGTATTACAGCTGCTTACTCTATTAGCGACAAAATGGCACGTTACAGTGCACTAGGTGAGCTGAAAGCTGCTGCTGTTGAGAAGCTAGTGACCGATGCGGAAGATTCACCTTCTGCAGATGACGTTAAAGCTTACTTCTCTAAGTTAGAAAAGAAAATTGTTCGTGGTCGTATCACGCAAGGCGAGCCTCGTATCGATGGTCGTGACAACAGCACTGTTCGTCCTATAAAGGTTGAAGTGGGTGTACTGCCGAATACTCATGGTTCAGCTTTGTTTACACGTGGTGAGACTCAGGCGATTGTTACGACAACGCTAGGTACCTCTCGTGATGCACAGATCGTTGACGATTATGCTGGCGAATACAAAGAAAACTTCATGTTGCACTACAACTTCCCTCCTTACTCTGTAGGTGAGTGTGGTCGTATGGGTCCTCCAGGTCGTCGTGAGATCGGTCATGGTAAGTTGGCTAAGCGTGGTCTTCAGGCGCTTATGCCTACCGCTGAGGAATTCCCATACACAATTCGTTGTGTATCTGAAATCACAGAATCTAACGGTTCTAGCTCAATGGCAAGTGTTTGCGGAAGCAGCTTGGCAATGATGGATGCGGGTGTACCTTTAGCTGCGCCAGTTGCGGGTATCGCAATGGGCTTGGTTAAAGAAGGTGATGACTTTGCCGTTCTGACTGATATCTTGGGTGATGAAGATCACTTAGGCGATATGGACTTTAAAGTAGCGGGTACTGACGAAGGTATTACTGCTTTGCAGATGGATATCAAGATCGAAGGTATCAATGAGCAGATCATGGATATCGCACTTAAGCAGGCACACGATGCTCGTATTCATATTCTTGGTGAAATGAACAAGGTAATTGATGCATCTCGCGAGAACTTGTCTGACAAGGCTCCTGCAATGCGTACCATGAGTGTTCACGCTGACAAGATTCGTGACGTTATCGGTAAAGGTGGTGCAACGATCCGTTCTATTACTGAACAGACTGGTGCATCAGTTGATATCGAAGATGACGGTTCTATCAAGGTATTTGGTGAAGACAATGCGAGTGCTCAAGCAGCTATCGATATGATTATGGGTATCACTGCTGAAGCTGAAATTGGTCAGGTTTACGAAGGTAAAGTTGAGCGTATCGTTGATTTCGGTGCATTCGTTAATATCTTGCCTGGTAAAGATGGCTTGGTTCATATTTCTCAAATCTCAAATGAGCGTGTTGAGAAAGTAACTGATGTTCTTGAAGAGGGTCAGATGGTTAAGGTTAAGGTTCTAGATGTCGATAACCGAGGCCGTATCAAGCTAAGCATGAAAGAATTAGCTGAAGCTGAATAAGCTTTAGTGATGAAACTTAGGTCACTTGCAGTGCATTGAGTGGCCATTAAAGGAAGGGAGGTTTGAAAACCTCCCTTTTTTTATGCTTAAAATACCTTCAATAAAAAAGAGTAGGAAACAGTGAGAGGCGGTAATGGTGGAAAATTATTCTAAGCAAGGGCAGGCGCTAGAGGCCTTTCTCATCAAACATCTCCCGCTGGCTCGTGCCGCCCAGGTTTCTATTGATGCCTATGATGGCGAAACACTAAAGGTCAGCGCACCGTTATCAGAGAATATTAACGATAAAGGCACCGCTTTTGGTGGAAGCTTATACAATCTCTGTGTGATCGCCGGTTGGGGAATGACTCAGCTTAAAGCTGAAGCGCTAGGGCTTAAGGGAGATATCGTTGTTGCCAAGGGGGAGATCAACTACCTTCGGCCACTGAGAGGCCGGCTTGTCGCCACGGCTTATGCACCTGCACCCGAAATCTTGGAAAAAGCTCAGCACCATCACACCGGGCTTGGAAAATCGGTCTTCCATATTGAGGTGAGCGTCCCGGATGAGAATGGCAAAACCTGCGTTAAGTTTAGCGGTAAGTACGCAGTATTAGCCGCTCAAACTTGATGATAGTGTTTGATAACGTGATGGATGGCCTGACAGAGTTTTGCTAGTTCATCATTGCTCATGACATAAGGCGGCATGACGTAAACGAGTTTACCAAAGGGGCGCACCCAAACACCTTGCTCAACGAAGCGGCCTTGTATCTCAGCCATATTGACGGCTTCATATAATTCGACAACACCGATTCCACCCAAGACACGTACTTCATTTACGCTGTCTAGCTTGGCGCATGGGCTTAAGCCTTGTTTTAGCTTGGTTTCGATATTAGCTAAACGATCTTCCCAAGGCGAGTCTAAAAGCTGCTTTACGCTTGCCAATGCTACAGCGCAAGCGAGAGGGTTGGCCATAAAGGTTGGGCCGTGCATGAAAACGCCTGGGTTACCTGAGCTGATGGTATCACTGATATGTCTCGTCGTAAGCGTCGCCGCGAGGGTCATGTAGCCACCGGTGATGGCTTTGCCTAGGCATAAAATGTCGGGTGTTACCTCGGCATGTTCACAGGCGAAGAGTTTTCCGGTACGGCCAAAGCCGGTAGCAATTTCATCAAAAATTAGCAGAACGCCAAACTCATCTGCAAGTTTACGAGCTTCTCTCAAATAGGACTCAGAATAAAAGCGCATTCCCCCGGCACCTTGAACGATAGGCTCCATAATAATGGCTGCGGTATCTTGGTGGTGGTTCTCAAGCGCTGCTCTAAGGGCTTGCTTGTCATGTTCATTGCAGGCTTCACCTGGCTTAGATGTGGGTGCTGGAACAAAGAACTGCTTGGTTAAGGTTTCTGAGAACAGTGAGTGCATACCGTTTATCGGGTCACACACCGACATGGCCGCAAAGGTGTCGCCATGATAGCCATTAAGTAGCGAGATAAAGCGTTGCTTCTTGGGTTTGCCTTGGTCATGCCAGTACTGAATTGCCATTTTCATGGCGACTTCAACGGCCACAGAGCCTGAGTCGGCGAAGAATACAGCCTCTAATTTTTGAGGGCTGATCTCAACCAGGAGTTTGCTTAGCTCGATGGCTGGATCGTGCGTGAGACCGCCAAACATGACATGAGACATTTTGTCGCATTGTGCTTTTAGGGCTTCATTTAGTGTAGGGTGATTATAACCATGAATGACGCTCCACCAGGACGCCATGCCGTCTATTAGCTTTGTTCCGTCTTTTAGCTTGAGTGTGCAACCTTGAGCTGATTCGACATGAAAAATCTTATGGGGTGCACCAATTGCACTGTAGGGGTGCCAGATATGTTGGCGGTCGATCTCAAGGGCAGTTAGCGTGGTGCTGTCGCTCATAGCTTATATCTCTGATTCAAATTTATCATGCCAGTTTAAATGATATGGTTTCGTTCAGGTAGTTTCTATTTTTTTATTGGTCTAGACGTAATCAGCAGAGGGTTTCAGCTCTCGCATGAGTATATCTCGTGCTAACCCGCTAGCGAGCCATGGAAGGCTCTACCTACAATAATAGTATAACCTCATATCTGTAGGCAGAGGGTTCCACCCCTCGCTGAGTCTACCCCGCGCTAACCCTGCCAGCGAGACGAGGGAATGTATGTTTTCGATTGAGAAACCCTTTTTCTTACTCTTAAAAATAATGAACCAGAGAAAAACTGGAGGAGTGCTGATAGGCTTGTTCTTTGGTTTGTTGCTGATAAAAGCTGTGGTAAGCCGTTTGTGCCCGGATTTGCCATTGAGCACCAAGGTTGAAGCTAAAGCCAAGCTCAATATCCAAGCGCTTGAACTTAGCGCCGAAGAGATCAAAGGGGCGATAGGCTTCTAGCTTTAGGTTCCAGTCTTCATGCTGGCTTAGCCAGCCAAGTCGGGGGCCTGCTGCTAACCAGTAGCCTTTATCGATATCATTATCGAGATTCAGTTCTCCGTCAGTAAGGATGTATAGACGCTGCCCAAGATATTCATAACTCAGCCCTCCACCAGCATTCAAAAAACTGCTTAACTCTTCAGGGGCGCTGCGAGGTCGATAAAAGCCTGTCGCAACATGCCAGGAAATTGGTGTAATTAGTAGGTTTCGAGGTGTGTAGGAGGCAATATCGATGAGTTTCAGTTCTTGGAGTCGAGTCTTTGCCTCGTTATTTACCTCGGTACGACGAACTTTCATGTTAAGCATTTCAAGTTTAGCGCCTTGAATATAGCCAGGTAAGGCATCCAGTTGATCATGGTATGCTGCTCGAATTTCCAGTTGCTGGAAATGGTGGCTGCCGTCATAACCGCCGGCTAGCGTTAATCGGCGTGAGTTATGTCCTTGATCGTCACGATACTTAGGTGTTGGAAAGTCTGGAAATACTTTAGTCTTATCGATCTTACTTCTAGTCGAAAGTAGTTCGATCGTTCGTTTGCCAAGGTGTGGAAGGTCGGATTTTTTTCTCACTGCCAGGTAGCGGCTGTATTGGTAGGCCAATTCCAAAACCTTTGCCTGACTTTCTGTATCCAATCTTTGCAAGTGGTTTGTTGCAAGCTTGTTATCTTCTACCAAGTTCCTGGCAAGGTGGATCTCATCATCGCTTAAGTTATCGATCATCTGAGTCATCAGGCTTAAGGTAGAAGGGCGAAAACGTGCGTGCTTTACCGCTCCTGCTTGTTCAATGGCGCGTACTGTATCGGAAGGGATTGCGCTGAGTTTGAAGGCGTCGACGAAGTTAAAGCGTTCGCTGGCTGCATCCAATAAGGTGAGTAATTGGTAGGAGCAGTTTTCATCTACAAAATAATAATCAAAATGAACCGTTCTTATTTCCCAGGTGTGTCGGACAAACTGTTCGACCTCTTCTTGTGTCAGGTCTAAAGCGTATTCCCAAACGTCGCGTGACTCCAGGTGGCTGTATTCTTTGACTTTTTCATAGTAGGGGAGAATTGTAAAGACACCGGGGTAGCCACCGGAAAGACCTTTATAGGTAAAGACTAGCTCATTATCGTCAGGGTTGGCATTGGCGGCAAAGTTGATGCTGTAGTCTAGTAGTGCATTACTGCCAGAGGCGCGATCTATACGAATAAAGGTATGTCCAAACATTGAGGAGGGGCTGTTCAGATAGGCCGCCGGGAAGCTTAAGGTTAAGCTTTTAGGGTCGATCTTGGCGAACCAGTCCTCATAATCTGGGCACTTGGCTTCGGGGAAGTTCAATTCAGGGAGTTGTTGTGTTAGCCAATGAAAACGAGCAGGGAACTGGCAAATAAGCTCAAGGTTGCTGCTGTCGCCAGTAAACGCTGCAATATTAGCCTTGAGCTCAGACTTTGGCGAGTACTTTCCGTCTGGAGCGATAAAAAAACTGTCGTCATCAACCTGACTTTCAAATCGCGGAATAAAGCCTATTTGGTGAAAATGAAGAAGGTCGAGCCATTGTTCATTATCCGCTAGGGAAGTAAGTTTTGAATCTGGTATCGTTTGCGCGAGAGAGTTAAAGCTTAGACAGGCAAG
>NZ_LWGG01000397.1:0-496 GCF_001635365.1 Oleiphilus sp. HI0128
AGAAGGCAGGCGCTTGATATGCGTTTCTTGAGTGACTAGGTGTTGTAAGCCCGAGTCTTCAATCATGTACGCCAAACGATCATCGGGGAAGTCAGGGTCAAGCGGGACATAGCTGGCGCCGACTTTCAATATGCCAATTAGGGCCGCGAGCATATGCTGAGAGCGGTCCAGGCACAAGCCAACGCGGTCCCCAACCGATACGTGCTCCTCTAATAGGAGCTGAGCCCACTGTGAGCTAAGTTCATCAAGCTGACGATAGCTTAAGACTTCCTGCTCAAATATGACGGCATCTTTTTCGGCAAATTGTTGAGCTTGATGATGAAGGTAGTGACCGACAGTGCGAGGGGCGTTGGCTTGTTCTTCATGCCAAGCATGAGCAGGTCCTATACATTGTCTCATCACTTGCTTGCTTGAGCTTTGATTAAGTAGTTCTATATCGCAAAGCCTGGTTATCGGGTTTTGTGCAATTTGTCCGAGAATCGTAAGAAAATGATCC
>NZ_LWGG01000398.1:0-787 GCF_001635365.1 Oleiphilus sp. HI0128
ACGCGTAACGACTTGTCTGAAGATGGCAGAATTATTATGAGCCTGGTGGAGGGACCTTTCAGCTATTTAAAAGGCGCCTGGGAATTTATTCACCTGAAAGAAGGAGCTTGTAAGGTTGAACTTACGCTCGATTTTGAGATTAAACAAAATTTGGCAAAAATGGCCTTTGCCAAGGTATTTAATCAGGCAGCTAACTCGATGGTTGATGCGTTCTGTGAACGTGCAAATCAATTATATCGTTAAGGAAACGTAAATAATGGAAAATATGATCCAAATAGAAGTTGCCTATGCCGCGCCTGATAAGCAGAAAATACTAACAGTCGAGGTGAAGCCGGGTACCAACGTTTTTGATGGGGCAAAAAACTCGGGAATTGATAAGGTTTTTCCTGAGATAGATTTCGATAAGGCCGATATGGGAATATTTGGTAAAGCGGTTCGTAAACCACTGGAGCAGGAGCTGAAAGAAGGGGATCGTATTGAAATTTACCGCCCATTAATGATCGACCCTAAACAGGCTCGCTTAAATCGGGCGGCAAAGAAAGACTAAATAGAGCGCTTAATATGCTGGGTTGCTCTCAAGTAGTGTGCCTTCGTAGCGTTGGTACACGCCTTGGCTATAGTAGACTTTTATGGTTTGTTTCTCGATTTCACCGCCCGCAACTTGATAGGTGTATACGTAGTTTTCGAGTTCTGTATCGAAGGTGTTGTCTAGAACGGGAGCACCTAATACGAAGTGAACCTGTTTTTTAGTCATACCTGCTTTTAATGTGTCGAGCATGTCTTGGGT
>NZ_LWGG01000399.1:0-630 GCF_001635365.1 Oleiphilus sp. HI0128
AAAGATGTCGGCTTGACTGCGATTGATACCGACCGACTGTTTGAGGCAAGTGTTACCAATATCGGATTCAGGAAGGGGACCTTTATGCGCGGCTTTATGTATGAGTTCCTACAACAGTTTGCACCTCATCTTACTCAGAAGGTTGTCGAGGAAGCATGCTACCGCCATATGCATCGTCAGGACGTTCAAGAAATGTTTGAAAATGTTAAGCTCCCGCGCTACTAAGAAGCATGGCTTAACATGAAGGCGCCTTAGTTGTACTCGAGTGCTGTAGGGTTGAGGGCTAGCAAGAAACTTTCAAGGTTGTCAGCCAACTCTTTATAATCTTTTCGACCTGGGCGCTCTAAAATGACTTTCCCGCTATGATTTTCAATACTTACAACTTCATTGCTGTCGGTGCAGCCGATAAATAGCGTTAAGCTCTGTTTGTTCTTAAGCTTCGCGAAACAGTGTCCGAGTATATTTTCTTTTAGACGCTCCTGATCTTCTTCGTTCCACGTTTGTATTAACGCAAAATCAACTAAAGGGTGCTCTACACGCATTCCGTTCGCCCAGTAGCTTTCGAAGAAGGCGTGGAAATCGGGATGGAATTTGGTCTCGAGCGCATCTTCAAGGCTTGCAAAGATATTC
>NZ_LWGG01000400.1:0-774 GCF_001635365.1 Oleiphilus sp. HI0128
AAAAACACGCAAACAAGCCGCCATTCCACTCCGTCGCGCAAATTGCGGCGTTATATGCGCAAAAGTACCAAACACTTGTACGCGGTTTTCTTAGTTTTGTGCAAAGATGGCCTTCTTATAAAGTCAGGTTATCATCAAGGTTCAGTGTTCTAAAAATTAGTTTTTTGCTCAGCGTAATCGGGTCACTTTGATGGGTGGTTTCGTTGACAGTTCAGGTAAGAATTTAGGGTTTATCGTGGTCAAAATCAGATAAACAAAATAAAAATTATTGTATGGTTTATTGCGTCGTTTCTGAGTTCTTAACAATAAATTAAGAGCATAAGGTCAAAAGACTAAAAGCAAAAATCATATAACCAGGCCATCTTTCGGATCTTCGTTTTCTGTCACCGTTTATGCAAAGAAACGCATAAACGTCGCCATAAGACTCATCCCGCAAATGGCGGCGTTATATTTATTGATGCATAGTGCGCATCATGCTACCATCAGCTTATGATTAAATCGTTTAAGCATAAAGGTCTCAAAAAGTACTTTGAATCAGGGAGTACTGCGGGCATTCAGAATAGCCATGCAAGGAAATTGAAAATGCAACTGGCGGCTATCGATACTGCTCATGTAATCGAGGATGTTGATTTACCAGGTTATCAATTGCACCCATTAAAAGGTGACCGTGAAGGTATTTGGTCTATTTCGGTTAATGGTAACTGGCGAGTAACTTTCGAATTCAAAGATGGCAATGCATTCATATTAAATTACGAGGACTATCACTAATGAGCA
>NZ_LWGG01000401.1:0-764 GCF_001635365.1 Oleiphilus sp. HI0128
ATTTCAGCCATCGCTATATCCAGGGTGAGCTAGAGCAAATCGACACCTCTTTTATTGCGCCTATTTATCCTCAAACCAGTCTAATAGGCCGTCTTCGTTACGACCTTGAGGAAGAGCGCAGCATTGGTTCGCTTGCAGGCATTGAATATAGTAGCTGCTGCTGGCGCGTTCAATTGCTAAGTCAATCTTATCTAGATAGTGATAGCGAAGTCTTACATGGGTTTTTGTTCCGTTTTCAACTAAGTGGTGTTGGCGGTTTTGGACAAAGTACCCGTAGAATGGATCAACATATTCCGGGCTATGCGGCCCGAGAAGAAATTTTAAATTAGAGTTATTTATAGTTATGGCGATGTTTACTCACACCCACAAAAAATCACCTTCAATTCTGAGCCTATTATTTAGCACCCTACTAGGACTTAGCTGTATGGCCTCTGTGGCTCATGCTGAAGAAAACTCTAGACCTGAACTGAGGCCAAATGCAGTACTTCTAGACAAAGTCATCGCCATTGTCGATGACGATATCGTGATGCAGTCTGAGCTAGCCCAACGTGTAAACTCGATCACTAAACGCTTACAGCGCCAGAATACCCCTCTTCCCTCGTTGTCAGTTATGCGACAGCGTGTGCTTGATCAATTAATTCTTGAAAGCATCCAGCTACAAATGGCAAATCGTACCGGTATTCGTATTGGTGATGCCCAGCTTAATACCACTCTAGAGAATATCGCTCGTTCGAATAACATGACGCTCTCTCAGTTTGAAGCGC
>NZ_LWGG01000402.1:0-782 GCF_001635365.1 Oleiphilus sp. HI0128
AATCAATGAGTGTTTAGATCATTTACTGTCTTCTAATCTTGACCCGATAAGTGAAGCTGTTTGGCGCGCAAACGATCAAAAGGTCGAAGCGATACTAATTGCGATGCTGGATGATTGTCATTTGCATATTTCTGGGAAAGAAACCAGAAAGTATACGCTCAGCTATGATGACGGTCGTACTATAACGGTTGGAAGTATTGGGGCCTCTGCCCGCATCGAGCAATCTGTCTATCCAATTAGTTATTGGAAGGGAGGGGAGGCTCAAGCCTACTGGTTAGGAGAGCTGGCTGTCGTCCAGAGTTTAGATGGGGTCATTGAAGAGGTTTCTAGGGAAGGACTGACTAGCTTTTTATTGTATGTGCTGGTTGTCGCTTGTTGCTCGCTAACGAGTGTTTTGCTTGGATATCAGATTGTTGTTAGGCGCTTGCGTCAGTTTATGATTGACCTGAAAAACCAGAATGTAGATGAGTCTATGAAGAGGCTTTCTTCATTAGAGGATACTGAGGTCTCTGAACTGTGGTTATCGATTCTAGAGTATAAGCAGGAGATGGAAGAGCGTCTGTATAAGTCTGAGGCTCGTTTAACGTTGTCGCAGAAGGAGTTAGAAGCAGCACGCAAGAACAGCGAGACGAAAAGCTTGTTTCTAGCAAAAATGAGCCATGAGTTGCGAACGCCAATGAACGGGTTGCTAGGTTTCACTTCGTTATTGCTGGAATCGAAGTTGGAAGATGAACAGCGTGAGTATGCTCAAACTATTCAGGTGTCTTTAGAGTCATTGTTGT
>NZ_LWGG01000403.1:0-438 GCF_001635365.1 Oleiphilus sp. HI0128
TAAAAATTTAAACGGAAAGATGCCAGATTAGAAACGTGCATTCCTTGCCGAATATTGAGCCTTAACCTTTAAGGCAAAAAAACATTTAACGCTTTTATAAACGGCGCACGGCTCTATCGTGCGTCCAACGCAGGCCACGTGTTTTTGTGGCCGGAGTGATGTTTGATGAACTGGTTAGATGTTTTAGAACGACCAACTACACCAAACACCACGTTAAAACCTAAGTGCTTGCCCAGAGACAAAAACACCTTAGATGGCAACTTTACCGGATTCCCTAGGAACACACCACCGACGAAGCCTCTACAAATTCAAATGTGCCTGAGAAGCTTAAACAGCAGAGCGGAACAGTGGGAAAACGTGCCACCTACCCTAAAACTTTAAACGGAGGAATACATGATAAGAAACGAGCATTCCCTGGCGAATATTGAGCCTTAACCC
>NZ_LWGG01000404.1:0-837 GCF_001635365.1 Oleiphilus sp. HI0128
GCACTAGCGTGCTGGAAGGGAATATCCAAATACGGCAGAATCTTTCCTTCTGCCATTAAGGGGATCAGTTTATCAACATGAGGATAAGGATAAACGTAATGCATTCTTACCCATACACCCAATTCTCCTAGCGCAACAGCGAGGTCTTGCATACGTGTTTCGTGAGCCCGGCCTTCCATAAAATCGAGCTTATATTTAACATCGACACCGTAGGCGCTTGTATCTTGAGAGATAACAAGAAGCTCTTTTACACCACTTTCTACCAAGCGTTTGGCCTCTTCAATAACTTCAGAAATTGGGCGACTTACCAAATCTCCGCGCATATGAGGGATAATACAAAAGCTACAGCGATGGTTACATCCTTCCGAGATTTTAAGGTAAGCATAATGCTTAGGTGTTAATTTGATGCCTTGAGCAGGCACCCTGTCACTATAGTGCGTTTCCTGTTCTTTCGACGGGGGAGCATATTCGTGAACAGCGCCCATTACGCTTTCATAATCGGCCGGTCCGCTAACGTTTAACACTTCAGGGAAAGCGCTCTTTATCTGCTCTGCGTCACTCCCCTTGCCCATACACCCGGTGACAACGACCTTACCATTCTCGCGCATCGCTTCATTAATCGCATCGAGTGATTCTTGCTTGGCAGAGTCAATAAAACCACAAGTATTTACGACCACAACATCCGCATTATCATATTCTGGGGCGACTTCGTAACCTTCAAGCTTTAATTTGGTCAATATACGCTCAGAGTCTACTAAAGCCTTTGGACATCCCAGACTAACGAACCCTACACGTTTCTGACCTTGTTCTTCGCTCATAACTTACCAACCTCAACCC
>NZ_LWGG01000405.1:0-567 GCF_001635365.1 Oleiphilus sp. HI0128
TGGTTCTACTGGTTACGGTGATGCGAACTCAAAAATCCACATGGATAGCTACTTCAACATCACTGATTTAGATGTTTACATCGATATCGCTGGTGTTCAGATCAACGATCTGAAAATCCACAACCATCGTGGTGACACTTCTGGTCTAGACGGATTGAATGCATTCGGTTTCGCTCACTCAATGCGTGACATCTACGCTGTTAAAGACGCAGTTCTTGATCTAGGTTCTGTTGCTTTGGCACCAGGCCGCCTTGTCCCTGCCGTTATTTCCCCTTTTAACCCAGAAGGTTATGTTGATGGTATCGCTATCCCCCTGTGTCAGGATAGTTGTCGCCTCTGTTAATTTTTAATAATTGAATAGGAGGCGGTAAGAGAATATGAGTGAAGCATTATTCAAAAGAGTTTAAAGAAGCCATTGTTAAGAAGTGGCTTGAAAGTGGGTTATCATTAAGAACGTTTTCAGCCCAGGAAAACATAAACCTATCCACCTTGTATTCCTGGCGAGATAAATTTCAATTACCAGGTTCAAGTGTGACAAAAAGTAGTAGTCCAGATAACTGGTCACCA
>NZ_LWGG01000406.1:0-6553 GCF_001635365.1 Oleiphilus sp. HI0128
TATCTTCAATTCGCGATGAAAATATAAAAATATGTCTCAAGCACACTTAGGCTGGCGCCAGTCTTTAAGCTCTCTAAAGCACCCTCGGGTTCTGTCGATGCTGTTCTTCGGGTTTTCGGCAGGAATTCCCTTACTGTTAATATTTTCTTCGCTGTCTTTATGGTTGCGTGAAGCAGGGGTCGAACGCTCGACGGTTACTTATTTTAGCTGGGCGGCTTTAGCCTATTCTTTCAAATTCTTATGGGCGCCACTTGTTGATCGCCTTCCTGTGCCTTTGCTAACAGCCAGAATGGGGCGTCGAAGAGCATGGTTATTGATTTCCCAGCTAGCTGTTATGTCTTCTATCGCAATGATAGCTGCCGTTAACCCGGCTCAAGAAAGTGCTTTGAGCGTTATGGCTTTTGCGGTTGTGATGCTGGGGTTCTCATCGGCGACGCAAGATATTGTAATCGACGCCTATCGAATCGAGTCTGTTGGCACCGACCTGCAGGCATTGATGTCTTCCACCTATATTGCGGGCTATCGTATTGGCATGCTGGTCTCGGGAGCAGGGGCTTTGTTACTGGCCAGCTCTTTTGGCTCATCTGGTGAGGAATATGTCTATGATGCTTGGAGATCTACCTACTTGCTGATGTCTTTGACCATGTTAGTCGGGCTTGCTACGACCTGCATGGTGAGAGAGCCGAGCACAAGTAATGATACAAATAGTGCTTTTACTTCTGCTCAATATCTGAGGTTTTTGCTGTTATTTGTCGCCAGTATTGCACTGTTTGTATCGGTGTATATTCTAGGCTCTGAACTGGCTGCAGAATTGAAAATCTTCTTGGCTGAGTTGTTTAAGAACTCTGCTTTAGGGAACTTGCTAGTTGAATGTTTACGCCTGCTTACAGGGCTTTTAACTGTCGCACTGTTTATTCGTTCGATGGCCAATACCCCCTTTTACGAAAAGACACTCATACATCAATCTTATATTGCTCCCGTTGAAGAGTTTTTTAGCCGCTACGGTCTAAAGCTAGCGGTCTTATTGTTGATATTTGTCGGCTTCTATCGTATTTCAGATATTGTCTTAGGGGTAATCGCGAATGTTTTCTTTCAGGATATGGGCTTTAGCAAAACAGAGATCGCGACGGTTGTAAAAACCTTTGGCCTATTTATGACGATCGCAGGGGGATTTTTAGGAGGCGTGTTATCTGCTCGTTATGGTGTGATCAAAATGCTTTATACCGGTGCTTTTTTAACCGTCGCAACTAATCTCTTGTTTATGCTGCTGGCAGAGTCGGGTCATAATATTGAGTTGCTGTATTTTGTGATCTCGGCCGATAACCTAACGGCAGGATTGGCCAGTGCGGCATTTATAGCCTTCCTTTCAAGCCTGACCAATGTGTCTTTTACCGCTGTTCAATATGCAATATTTAGTTCGCTGATGACGCTTTTGCCAAAAGTAATCGGAGGGTATTCGGGGAGTATGGTTGATAATTTGGGCTACTCAAACTTCTTTTTACTTGCGAGTTTGATGGGTGTCCCCGTTATTGCCTTAATATATTGGATTCAACGTTATTCTGCGTTTAAGGATGCTTAGCGGCTCTCGTTCATAGACAGTAGGCTAACGTTAAATATAGCATTGTCTGTTTTTGATAAGTTCAATGAAGTCTGTTTCCGATATTGGCGGGCAATAATGATAACCTTGAACAAGGTCGCAATGCATATCTTGAAGGAGCGAAGCCATGTGATGGTTCTCGACGCCTTCTGCGACGACTTGTATTCCCAGTGCATGAACCATCTCAATGATGCCTCGAACTAAGGTTCGATCTTCCTGTGATACGAGAATTTCATCAATAAAACTCTTATCAATTTTGAGGATTTCAATTGGTAACTTTCTCAGATAACTCAAAGATGAGTGGCCTGTACCAAAGTCATCTATTGCGGTTCTGATACCCATGCTTTTTATTTCGTGGAGCGTCTGAACTGCCAGGTCCAAATCGTCCATAATTGCGGTCTCAGTCACTTCAAGCTCAAGTGTTGAAGGGTCAATTCCAAATGTGCCCAGTGAGCGTGCTAGGTCTTCTTGAAGCAAGCCTCTATGGAAGTGACGTGCAGAAATGTTGAGTGCCAATATGAAGTCGGAGTCAAGATAGGTCTGCCACTCTTTTAGGTGTTTGCAGCATTGATGAATTACCCATTGGCTGATAGGAATAATTTGGCCATTTTCTTCAGCAATTGGGATGAACTCAAAGGGGTTGCGATATTTTCCATCTTCTTGCTTCCAACGGATCAGTGCTTCAGCGCCTTTGATGGAGCCAGTGTCGAGATCAATTTTGGGTTGGAAGAATAACTCAAACTGCTCTTGCTCTAGCGCAACATTTAACTGACTGCGTATTTTTAAGCGATGCGCTGGCTGGTCGTTCTCACTTGCTTGATATATCACATATGTATTTTTGCCACGTTTTTTGGCTTGATACATGGCAATGTCAGCATTACTAATTAATTTGTCGGAGTCATTGCCGTGATCGGGGGCGGCGGCAATGCCGATACTCGCGCTCATGTAAATATCTTCATTGCCTAAATGAAATGGTGTGCCAAAAGAGTCAACAATTGCTTGTGCAAATTGTTTGGCATTATCTGTGCCATCTTGTTTTTCCATCACTGCAATGAATTCGTCACCACCATGTCTAGATAGTAGTGTGTGAGGGGGCAGCTCGGCTTCAAGGCGCAGAGTTATGGCCTTGAGTAGTGCATCGCCAACACCGTGTCCCAGAGAGTCATTTACATCTTTAAATCCATCAAGGTCGATAAACAGGACAATCGTCTGGTCTTTGTTTTGACTTGCCGAAGTCAGGGCGGTATCGAGCCTGTTTGATAGAAGCCTGCGGTTAGGTAGGCCAGTAAGCAAGTCATGATAAGCTCGGTGACGGGCTTCCTCTTCTTTGAGTTTTAGTTCGCTGATATCCCTAAAGCTCCAAGCCAGGCCAATAATCTCGCCAGAGTTGTTTTTCGTCTGGGGGTTGGAATATGCCTCAATAGTTCGACCCTTTAGTGTTTTTATTTCACACAGACGCTGCTCTTTGGGAGTCTCGAGGCTGAATTTAAACTCGGCTGTCAGTGAGTTTGGCTCGCTGATGAGGGTTTCTGTTTCTTTTAGAAAGTCTGCTATATGGTTGATGTTCTTTTCTTCAGGGTCGATACGGAACATCTCACAGAAATTTGGGTTGTAGAGTCTGACTCTACCTTCCAGATCGAGCACTAATAGAGCTTCATGGCTCGACTCTAAACTTGCATGCAATAGTGAATGAGATTCTTTAAGCGCACTCTGGGTTATCTTAAGTTCTGTAACTTGGCGCTCTAGTTCTTTATTGCGTGTAATGAGTTCCTTTGCTGACAGTTGAACGGAGCGCTCGAGGGTTGTTCTTTGTTCATCAGCTTCGACATAACTATTATGTACGGCATTCAAAAATGCAGTAATGCGAGGGTCATCCGGCACTTCTGATAGGTGCTTTTCGATCTGCTCTAGAATGAGTTTATGGTACTTCATAGCTTTCGTTTGTACTGCATGTTACTTAATGAACGTAGAGTCATTAATTTTCTATGTTACAAGGTTATCTCTACTTCACTTTAGAGTGCGTGCTGAAAATGCTTTTTAACCTAGGAAAGCAGGAGTCGAGTTCTCATTAAGTACCCGGCACATGACTATTTCAAGTGAATCTACTTAAATTTAGACTATATTTCTGTGTTTCGCTGTGAAATTTTAATGTTACTTGAATTGTCTTTTAGCCAAGCCAGAGATATTGGCACATAGAAGTAGAGCTCAGTGGCATAGGCACGCCTTCTGTTTCCAACAGTGAAGTTTGTTCCAGAAACTTATCGGAGCCTATCGGGAAGGAGCACTTTCCTTGAGCATTAATTATTCGGTGCCAAGGAATGCGGCTGTCTTTAGGTAGTTGTTTTAATATGTAGGCGACGTAACGTGCTTTGCCTGGGTGCCCTGCCAGGGATGCTATTTTCCCGTAAGAACAGACTTGCCCGCTGGGGATGCTCGCCAAGCAGGCCAGTATAGCCTGCTTGCATTCACTTTCGTTTGTTGCCATTGGGAGTTAGATTCTTAGTCCACCATCGACATCGATGACCCGGCCTGTAAGGTAATTATTTTCAAAAATGTGCACCACACTTTGTTGAATATGGCTAGGTTGGCCGGGGCGACCTAAAGGGATAACTTTCTTCATATGGTCTTGAGCCTCAGGTTTCATACTGGCTGTCATTTCCGTTTCCATAAAACCGGGAGCGATCGCCATAGAGCGAATATTATAGCGCGCGAGTTCCTTGGCCCAAGTGACGCTTAATGCAACCACGCCAGCTTTAGCCGCGCTGTAATTACTTTGTCCAATATTGCCTTCTCTGGCGATACTGGAAATATTAATAATACAACCCTCTGAATTGGTGTTAACCATCAGGCGGGCAGCTTCACGGCCACACAGGAATACACCACTAAGGTTAACGTCGATCACGCTTTGCCATTGCTGCAGGCTCATGGTTTGGCTAACTTTGCCATCTTTAGCTTTTAGCAATAAACCGTCTCGTAGAATGCCGGCATTATTAACGAGGCCATTCAGCTTTCCAAAATCGCGCTCAATCGTATTAAAGGTGTTCTCTACGTCAGCCTCTTGGGCAACGTTGCAAACATAGGTTTTAGCTGTGACGCCCAGTGCTTCGCACTCATTAGCGGTTTCATCAAGACGTTCTGCATTCATGTCGATCAGAGCGAGATTAGCTCCTTTTTCAGCAAGGCCTAAAGCCATTTCTCTTCCTAAGCCTTGAGCGCCGCCTGTAATTGCAATAACTGCATCTTGTAATTTCATGTTCTGCCTATATTAATACCAGATTGGGGCGTGTTGGGTATCGAGGGATCACCCCTAACCCTTAAATGAGAATCTATCTTAATGGCTTGTTAGGATAAGAAAAAGGATTAATGCAGTCGGGTACTAATAAATCTCGACTTGGAGTAAGTATGCAAATTTTATTTTTACTGTTCTTGATTGTTCCTATCATTGAGATGTTGGTATTAATTGAGGTGGGCTCATTTATTGGTGTCTTTTATACAGTGTTGCTGGTGTTATTGACGGCAGTCATAGGTGTGACGCTGCTTAAAAAACAGGGGCTGAGTACCTTTATCAGAGCTAATCAGAAGATGCAAAGTGGCCAGATGCCAGTCTCTGAAATTGGTGAAGGGATGATGTTGGCAATCGCGGGAGCATTGTTGCTTACCCCTGGGTTTGTGACCGATACGATTGGCTTTATTTTATTGACGCCGGGCTTTAGAGCTTCGTTTGCCAAGATGATTGCGAAAAATCTGGTACAGAATTCCTCACAAAGCGGCTTTTATTCCCAGACAACTTATAGACAGTCGTCTCAGGCGGAGGAGCAGCCGGTTAAGGACCCTTTCTCTGCCCAGGAATTTCCCCAACGTACCGTTCCGCCTGAAGAGATCGCCGAAGGTGAGTTTCAAGAGATAAAACAAGAAAAAGAAAAATAAGTGCTTGAAAAGCTTTCTATCATCCCCATTTATAGAGTCACTTATCAATGAAAATTGTAAGTTTAAAATGCAACTTATTGTTTTTATTAAATAAAATAAAGCGCTCTTTGTTTGAGAGTGATTTTATTTTCGGATTGAAAACCTGTTAGGAGAATCAAGAAGATGAAAATCCGTCCATTACACGACCGTGTTGTTGTACGCCGCAAAGAAGAAGAGACCACAAGTGCGGGTGGTATTGTATTGCCTGGTAGTGCGACTGAAAAACCTTCTCAGGGTGAAGTAATAGCTGTGGGTACTGGAAAAATTCTGGATAACGGTGATGTTAAAGCTTTGGCTGTAAAAGAAGGCGATATTGTAGTGTTTGGTCAATATGCTGGTAATACCGTTAAGATCGATGGTGAAGAGCTATTGATTATGAGTGAAAGCGACCTTTACGGCGTGATAGAAGCTTAGTACCGGTTAGCCGGTTCAGAGAATTATTTTAAAAGTGCCTAACTAAATAGGCAAACAGTTTAAGTAGGAAAAGTATATGAGCGCTAAAGACGTTAAATTTGGTGATTCGGCTCGTCAAGGCATGTTGGCCGGTGTAAACATTCTAGCAGATGCAGTAAAGGTAACTTTGGGCCCTAAAGGTCGTAACGTTGTATTAGACAAATCTTTTGGTGCACCGACGGTGACTAAAGATGGTGTGTCTGTTGCGAAAGAAATCGAGCTTAAAGACAAGTTCGAAAACATGGGTGCGCAGATGGTAAAAGAAGTTGCATCACAAACTAATGATGCTGCGGGTGATGGAACAACGACTGCAACAGTTTTGGCTCAGTCTATCGTTAACGAAGGTTTGAAGGCTGTTGCTGCGGGTATGAACCCAATGGACCTGAAACGTGGCATCGACAAAGGTGTGCAAGTTGCAGTTCAAGCGGTTAAAGGCTTTGCTCGTCCATGTGAAGATACTAAAGCGATTGCTCAAGTAGGCACAATCTCAGCAAACAGCGATAGCTCTGTTGGTAGCATCATTGCTGAAGCGATGGA
>NZ_LWGG01000407.1:0-4159 GCF_001635365.1 Oleiphilus sp. HI0128
AGCACAAAACAAAGGGGCGGCTGAAGGCTCTTCAAAACCCTCGGGTAAGGCAACGACGCTACTTTCTTCCGCGCGTACCTTGTCAGCAAATCCGCCGTGATGACCGATGATGGTTCCTTGGGCTGAAGCGCAAAGGTTATGGTCGCCGCTATGGCAGGACGAGCAGCTCATGCAGTAGCCAGAGTGCCAGCCTAAGCCGACAGTCTGTCCAATTTGAATCGACTTAACGCGCTTACCGATGGCGTTCACTTTGCCGATCACCTCATGCCCGGGCACAAAAGGGTATTGGGTCATTCCCCATTCGTTGTTGAGCATGCTTAGGTCACTGTGGCAAATGCCGCAGTGCTCGACGGCAATTTCAACTTGGTCGTCTGGTAAATCACCAGGATCGTATTCGAATGGTTTTAGTTCACCACCTGCTTCAAACGCTGCATATGCTTTAATCATGGTAGAAGTCTCCTAAGCCTTGTCGATAGAGTAGTCTAAAAGAAATAGATAGCTGACAGCAAAGCATTCAGCATCATTNTCAAAAAGTCAGTGATAAAAATGAATAGCATGACGCCTTTTACTTGCCACACACCTTTGCCGCTTCGATTTTGTACGGCTACCGGCACGTTGAAGGCGAATTGAGGCGTATAGGACGTTTAAAGCACCTTTTCACCCTTCGGATGAAGTAGCATACCCGAAATTGCCGCTCATTTTTATTGCCTAAGCCCCGGAATTTAGCTTCACAGCGCCCAAAGAAGGTCGTATTTTGGTCGATTTGACCGAAAAGTGCCTGGCGAATGGATCTTTAGCCGACAGTTGCCCCACCGGCCTGCCGCAAAGGCTGACAGTACATGGATTGAGAGCTTAGGAGCGTCAATTAAATAAACGAGTCTGCGATGGGCCGAACAGGCTGGGAGTCAGTGGTGGGGCTCGCTCTGGCGGCTGGTTGTGATGGTTAGTATCGGCTTTGGCCGCCTTCTGTTTGAGATGTTTAAGAATCTGCTCGATTATGTCCGGATCCTCAATGCTGGCAATCACTTTGACATGCCCTCCACAGTGCTCGCAAACCTCAATATCAATATTGAAGACTCGCTTAAGTCGCTGCATCCATGTCATGGCGTGGTGCCGCTCTTCAGGGGTCTTATCGAGCCAGTCAGTATCGGCTGCTTCTAGTTTGTCAGGCTTTTTTCCGCGTTTAGCCGGTGTGACCTGAACACGGTGTTTGCTGTTCGGTGCGAAGACTCCGTGGAATCGGGTGAGGTTGACGCGCGGCTTGGGTACCAGTGCAGCCAGCTTGGCCATGAAGTCCATGGGTTCGAAGATCACATGGGTTGTGCCATTGCGATACGGGGTTTTGAGTTCATACCGAACGTGTCCATTGGAGGTCAATGCCAGGCGCTTTTCTGAAACAGCGGGTCGGCTAACGTAGCGGCAGAGCCGTTCGAGTTTATCCCTCTGATGTCCTTCGGCCATCACACCGGCGTGGAGTGAAAAACCTGCCACTTTAGCCGCTTGGCCATAGCCTGGCTTCTCACTTTCGCAATGAGGGAAGGTTTGCAGGGTGAAGACCTTACTCCCTTGCTGGGGGCCGGTGGCGATGCGGTAAGTCACCGAGGAACCGTGCATTTGCGTGAGTACATCTCCTCCTTCCTCGTCCAGCGTCAACCAGGTATTCTCGGCATCTCGCTCCAACAGACCGCGTTTTTCCAGGCAGCGAGCGACCCGGTGGCTGAGGGTGTTAACGAGCGCATTGAGTTCATGTTGAGTGGGTGCCTTGACCCGATGGAACCGCCGTTGGCCATAGGTATCTTCGGCGTATACGCCATCGAGAAATAGCATGTGGTAATGGACATTAAGGTTGAGCGCAGAACCAAAGCGTTGGATCAACGTCACTGCACCGGTTTGTGCGGTAGCCTTGGTAAAACCAGCCTGCCTAATTAAATGCGTAGAGACGGTGCGGTAGACAATGCCTAACACTTTACCCATCAGCTCTGGATGGCGAGCCAGCAGGAATCGTAACTGGAAGGGAAAGCTCAGCACCCACTGGCGTATGGGAACTTTGGGAAACACCTCATCCACCAAGAGCGCGGCACTCTCCGCCATCCGGCGGGCACCACAGCTGGGGCAGAACCCTCTGCGCTTGCAGCTAAATGCCACCAATCGTTCATGATGGCAATCCTCGCAGCGGACACGCAAAAAGCCATATTCCAGCCGACCACATTGGAGAAAATCTTCGAACTCTCTCTGAACGTAACGAGGCAAGCTTTGTCCCTGACCCTCCAACGAGGACTTAAAGACAGGATAATGTTCCTGAACCAATTGATAGAGGAACGTCTTTTCGGGCTGATGGCGTTCATAGTATGGTGCTTGACTCGCCCAGACATTCCTTGCCGGTGACATGAGTATCGGCGTTTTTCAAGGTAGTTGTCGCCTGAGCATTTAAGCTGCTTGTTTTTCCTTCTCCGGGTTCAACTTAACGTCACCCACTTTCTCCCAGTTCCGCGTAGCTTTTGACCACCTTATTTGGTTCTTTCTTTTCATCTTGCGATAAAGCTCATCCCTCTTCGATAATATTTCTTCATCCAGACCTAAGTGCCTTTGCTCTGGGGTAACAAAGTTAATTCGACTATGCCGGTGCTCTGTGTTGTACCAAGTGACAAACTCTTTCACCCAAGTTCTTGCTTCATCGATTGATTTAAATCCCTCAGATGGCCATCGACGACAGTACTTCAGGGTTCGAAATAGTGATTCTGAAAACGGATTATCATTACTTACACCAGGCCGACTTCGAGAGCTGGCGACACCCAAATCCTGCATTTTTGCTTGCATTGTTAAGCTCTTCATTGGGCTACCATTATCCGAGTGCAACACCAGGGATTTTCTGACGCACTTTTCTGACCAAACACTGCGCTCAAGCAATGCTGCTGCATGTTCTCCTTGCTCGGACTCATGCACTTCCCAGCCAACAATTTTGCGACTGAAGATATCTTCTATCATATACAGGTAATAATACCGCCCTATCACAGTTGCAGGGCAGTACGTAATATCCCAACTCCAGACTTCATTTGGCCCAGTGGCCGTATATCCCTTCGGTTTCTTCGTACCATTTTTGGGCTTGTCTCGCCCCCTGTGAGCCAGTTGATTATGTGCTTTGAGCACACGATAAAAGCTGGACTCAGAAGCAATATATTGCCCTTTATCCGCTAGCCTTGGTACGATTTGGCTGGGTGGAAGGTCCGCATATTCGGGCTCGTTACAGATATTGATAATGCTCTGTCGCTCGGTTTCTGACAACTTATTCTTTGGCTCAGGTCTAATAGCTGACTGTCTTTTGTCCTGTGTAACGCCACCATCTTCAATCCAGCGTTGTAAGGTCCGAAGCGATAAGCCTATTAGCTCACAGGCTTTCACTCTTCTGGCTCCAGCACTAACGGCTTCATCAATCAGCTCCACATAATATTGCCTATCTGGAAGCATGGTTAGCTGTCCTCGTCTTCCCCCCAGTAGGCATTGAGCTTTTTTCTGAGCACCAATAATGCAGCAGTTTCAGCAAGTGCTGCATCTTTGCGTTTTAGCTCCTTCTCTAACTGCTTAATACGCTTCTTATCTGCTTTGCGCTCTGCAGCTTCCTGTTTCTTACGCTGAGCCTCAGTCATATTGTTGTTAATACAAGATTGTTTCCATTGCTTCACCTGATCAGGGTACAGCCCTTTTTCTCGGCAATACTCACTTAGCTCTATCTCCGACATCATGGCGGTTTCCAGAACAATTGAAAACTTTGCTTCTGGAGACCAGTTATCTGGACTACTACTTTTTGTCACACTTGAACCTGGTAATTGAAATTTATCTCGCCAGGAATACAAGGTGGATAGGTTTATGTTTTCCTGGGCTGAAAACGTTCTTAATGATAACCCACTTTCAAGCCACTTCTTAACAATGGCTTCTTTAAACTCTTTTGAATAATGCTTCACTCATATTCTCTTACCGCCTCCTATTCAATTATTAAAAATTAACAGAGGCGACAACTATCCTGACACAGGGGGNTANCACTAAAGCTCGGAATGGCTACTTGGTGTTTCCAGCAAGCATCTGTAAGCGCGTCGAAAATGAATTTTGGTTGTTCTTTTTGAGCAGCAAAATTCAGCGCTAAACCTACTAGAGTTTCAGTCAT
>NZ_LWGG01000408.1:0-2253 GCF_001635365.1 Oleiphilus sp. HI0128
TTAGCTTGGCGTTATGTGTCATAGAGAGAATATGGAATTCCAATCAAACACAGATTTATTCGATGCAATTGAAGGGTTGCAAGCTAGTTTAGTTTCGACTGGTAACGAACATGCAAGTAATCAAATAGCTGACGGTTTGTCTTCATTGAATGGTCTTACCGATGGTTGGGCTCAATTATTAGAATCTATAAACAATGCAAGGTGTGAATTTGGTTCTGCTTTAACTGAAGAGCAAACTAACCAAATCAACAAAATTCAGAGCGCAGTGCATAAGATTGTGTACCGTGCTTAAACACATAACCAAAAGCACCAACGGATTCCATAATATGTCGCGGTTTTTGCAAAGAAACGCAAAAAGCCCCGCCAAATTATTCCACCGTTGTGNNANGCGTTGGTATGACTCCCCACGTCAAGAGGCCCGCACAAAATCCTGCCGGAACCTCGGCCAGAGCCTTTCTTTTTAATTAACATTCTTCCCGTTAGGGAAGCGTCAACGCATCAGATGAAGCAAGTAATTTCGACGGTGATCATGCTGGTATTCGTGGGTTGCTAACGCGACGCGTTAACCTATCCAACCTTACTTATTACGTCGTGGTGCCTGTCTTCAGTCTATGCTCGTGGATCAATGTACTGCTAGCTCATTGCCAACCTAACGCCTTCGGTGATTGCACCACAGCCGCTGCTTGATCTTTTGCATTGACGCTAAACTTGTTCATGTATTATTCCTTATCTACTTAAGCGGGT
This sequence comes from Oleiphilus sp. HI0128, assembly GCF_001635365.1. NCBI lineage: Bacteria > Pseudomonadati > Pseudomonadota > Gammaproteobacteria > Oceanospirillales > Oleiphilaceae > Oleiphilus > Oleiphilus sp. HI0128. The sequence continues at coordinate 745 of NZ_LWGG01000408.1, forward strand.
ACGCGTGAGATTCGTGTTTTTGGATCTATTCTGGGTAAGGTGACTTCCTTCGAGATTGACCAGATATAAGCTATCAGTTCTCGTGCGATCGCCGTTACCACGACACTTCGATGTTTACCTTTGTGTATTAGTCGTTGATATCGTCTACATAATCTCTGTTGTGCTTGCCAAGCTTGATCAATTACCTCTTTCGGCAATCCTTCCTGCCTGAGCTGTAATTCCTTCGATATCTTTGCGGGATAGCGATAGCTATGTGCAGCCTCAACTAACAATCTCCTCGCTCGCCCATTTCCACACTTGGTGATCGCGCCTAAGTGTCGTTTTCCTCCACTTGAATGTTCGGAGGGCGTCGTTCCGATATAACTCATCAGTTTTCTAGGGCTATCAAATCGTGTTAAGTCTCCTAGCTCTACAATGACACCAGTGGCGGTGAGCAGTCGAACGCCTCTCAAGGCTTGTATCGCTTTCACAACCGGATAATATCGCCATTGCTTCACGTGATGGGCGAGTTCATTGTCCAGACGCTCTAGTCGAGCATTGCGTTCTGAAATGGTTTGAATCATCTCTTGCAAGACAAATTGCTGACTAGGATGAGGTAAGATGATCTCTGTTAACCAACGAAGGTGTTTTAAGCTCCAATTTGATTTGCCTGAATAGTTAATATGGTTTCTGAGCAGCAAGGCTTTTAGCTGGAAACGTGCATTATTCAAATCATGCATTGCACGCTCACGTGCTCGAGATAGATCTCGTATTGCTTCATCTGCGGGTTCAGGAACGTAAATCGGATCAAGGTCGCCATTACGAACCAAACGAGCTAAATCTTGTGCATCGCGTTTATCTGTTTTCACGCGTTGTCCGGGTTTCTTTGGAATCAGTGATGGCGCAACAACATAGCAACAATGGCCTAAGCTTGTCAGCAATCGATAAATCCAGTAGCCACAGGGGCCTGCTTCATAAACAAAATGCAGGGTAGCCTGCGGGTATTTGCTTTCAAACTGTCTTGCCATCTTGGTAAGTGATACTTTGGCTGAAGAAACTCTTCCAAGATGTTTTACTTCTGAGCCTCGTTGATCTTCGCAATATGCGACTTCGGTGAACTCCTTATGGGTGTCCAATCCGACAAAAATTATGGTATTGTTTTTCATGGTGCTGGCCTCCGCTTATATGGTATGACACATATATTATGGCTCTGGCTTTGCTAACCCACGATAGGAGGTCAGCACTCTTTTGGGACGTGGGGAGTCATTATGTCTAAATGTTTTTTGGCTCTTAAGGTTTAGGGCTCAATATTCGGCAGGGAATGCTCGTTTCTTATCATGTATTCCTCCGTTTAAAGTTTTAGGGTAGGTGGCACGTTTTCCCACTGTTCCGCTCTGCTGTTTAAGTTTCTCAGGCACATTTGAATTTGTAGAGGCTTCGTCGGTGGTGTGTTCCTAGGGAGTCCGGTAAAGTCGCCATCTAGGGTGTTTTTGTCTCTGGGCCAGTACAAAGGTTTTAACGTGGTGTTTG
>NZ_LWGG01000409.1:0-6226 GCF_001635365.1 Oleiphilus sp. HI0128
AGGCGGGCAAGAAAAAGATAGCTAAAGTCTCGTTAAAATAGCGTTACAAACTAATTTATAAAAAGTTTGATAAAGGTGTTGACCTAAAGAATCAGCTCTATATAATGCGCACCTCCTTAAGGCGAACCGCTTCGAAAGCGGCGAAGTTTGAAGGAGATAGAGGATAAATTAAGTGATTAAAATCAGTAATTTATCTTCGCTTGTTAAAGGTTTTGGTTTTCGGTTTTGAATTTAAATTTCTTCGAAAACAAATTAAAAAAAATCGTTGACAAGCAAATGAGACGCTGTAGAATACGCGCCTCGCTTGAGGGATCTCAAGCAAGCTCTTTAAAAAATTAACCAAGCAATTCGTGTGGGCGCTGGCTGAGATGATTTCACGATAAAGCACTCTGATCTAACTTGTTAGAGAGGATGTTGCTTAAGAAATTATCAAGTCAACGACCTGTACAATTTATTTGAACAGTAAGTAACTTGAGCAAGTATATGAAGCTTTTGCTTCGACTAGATTGAACTGAAGAGTTTGATCATGGCTCAGATTGAACGCTGGCGGCAGGCTTAACACATGCAAGTCGAGCGGTAACAGAGATAGCTTGCTATCTGCTGACGAGCGGCGGACGGGTGAGTAACGCGTAGAAAACTGCCCAGTAGTGGGGGATAGCCCAGAGAAATTTGGATTAATACCGCATACGCCCTACGGGGGAAAGGGGGCTTCGGCTCTCGCTATTGGATGTGTCTGCGTGGGATTAGCTAGTTGGTGAGGTAAGGGCTCACCAAGGCGACGATCCCTAGCTGGTCTGAGAGGATGATCAGCCACACTGGAACTGAGACACGGTCCAGACTCCTACGGGAGGCAGCAGTGGGGAATATTGCACAATGGGCGCAAGCCTGATGCAGCCATGCCGCGTGTGTGAAGAAGGCTTTCGGGTTGTAAAGCACTTTCAGCGAGGAGGAAGGCTAAGTAGTTAATACCTGCTTAGATTGACGTTACTCGCAGAAGAAGCACCGGCTAACTCCGTGCCAGCAGCCGCGGTAATACGGAGGGTGCAAGCGTTAATCGGAATTACTGGGCGTAAAGCGCGCGTAGGCGGCTTGTTAAGCTAGATGTGAAAGCCCCGGGCTCAACCTGGGAACTGCATTTAGAACTGACTCGCTAGAGTACAGTAGAGGGTGGTGGAATTTCCAGTGTAGCGGTGAAATGCGTAGAGATTGGAAGGAACATCAGTGGCGAAGGCGGCCACCTGGACTGATACTGACGCTGAGGTGCGAAAGCGTGGGGAGCAAACAGGATTAGATACCCTGGTAGTCCACGCCGTAAACGATGTCTACTAGCCGTTGGGGAACTTGATTCCTTAGTGGCGCAGCTAACGCACTAAGTAGACCGCCTGGGGAGTACGGTCGCAAGATTAAAACTCAAATGAATTGACGGGGGCCCGCACAAGCGGTGGAGCATGTGGTTTAATTCGATGCAACGCGAAGAACCTTACCTGGTCTTGACATCCTGCGAACTTTCTAGAGATAGATTGGTGCCTTCGGGAACGCAGTGACAGGTGCTGCATGGCTGTCGTCAGCTCGTGTTGTGAAATGTTGGGTTAAGTCCCGTAACGAGCGCAACCCTTATCCTTATTTGCCAGCACTTCGGGTGGGAACTCTAAGGAGACTGCCGGTGACAAACCGGAGGAAGGTGGGGACGACGTCAAGTCATCATGGCCCTTACGACCAGGGCTACACACGTGCTACAATGGTAAATACAAAGGGACGCCAAGCCGCGAGGTGGAGCTAATCCCAGAAAATTTATCGTAGTCCGGATTGGAGTCTGCAACTCGACTCCATGAAGTCGGAATCGCTAGTAATCGTGGATCAGAATGCCACGGTGAATACGTTCCCGGGCCTTGTACACACCGCCCGTCACACCATGGGAGTGGATTGCACCAGAAGTAGTTAGTCTAACCTTCGGGGGGACGATTACCACGGTGTGGTTCATGACTGGGGTGAAGTCGTAACAAGGTAGCCCTAGGGGAACCTGGGGCTGGATCACCTCCTTAAACGAATCGTGATCGTTTCGGTCAGAGTTCACACGAATTGCTTGGTTATAGAATTAAAGAGAGCGTAAGGGCAATAGGCCCTATAGCATCTTACTGAGAGGTAATTTGCGCAGAAGGCCTGTAGCTCAGGTGGTTAGAGCGCACCCCTGATAAGGGTGAGGTCGGCAGTTCAAGTCTGCCCAGGCCTACCAGATTTCAGTTACTCATCGTTAAATGATTACTCGCATAGCAGGCTATGCTTCGCAGTCATTTGCCTAGATTAACTAAAATCTACGATTTTTTGAGTCTGACTTTAATGAACGTTAAAGCAGAGGATAAAATGCTCTGGGATTGGGGCTATAGCTCAGCTGGGAGAGCGCCTGCCTTGCACGCAGGAGGTCTGCGGTTCGATCCCGCATAGCTCCACCAATTTCCAAAATTGAAATGATTATAAATAAGTGTATTTGCTTGGTTTAAGTTTGAATTAAGTAAAGTGTATTTATTTCTAATCATGCGATTAGAAGCTCTTTAACAATTAGGTAAGTAATAGTAGACGTTGTTTTATGTTGTGATGACATAATGCAACTCATTGCTAAGTGATTAGATTATTCACATATCAGCGAATAATTTAATCATGGATAACGAAAGAAATGAGATTCATATCAAGCGTTATCCGGCGAAAACGTTACGAATGGTCATATATATAGCTTAAGTACTAAGATGGTAAAAGGTCGTCTTAGAAGACTACTTCGGGTTATATAGTTAAGTGACTAAGCGCATACGGTGGATGCCTTGGCAGTCAGAGGCGATGAAGGACGTAGTAACCTGCGATAAGCGTTGGTAAGCTGGTAAACAAGCTTTGACCCAACGATTTCCGAATGGGGAAACCCATCTAACATAAGTTAGATATCTTGCACTGAATACATAGGTGTAAGAAGCAAACCCGGAGAACTGAAACATCTAAGTACCCGGAGGAAAAGAAATCAACCGAGATTCCCTTAGTAGCGGCGAGCGAACGGGGATTAGCCGATGATTATTGAATTAGTGGAACGCTCTGGGAAGTGCGGCCATAGTGGGTGATAGCCCCGTACACGAAGATTCAATAGTCACATATTAAGTAGGACGGGACACGTGTTATCTTGTCTGAAGATGGGGGGACCATCCTCCAAGGCTAAATACTCCTGACTGACCGATAGTGAACCAGTACCGTGAGGGAAAGGCGAAAAGAACCCCTGTGAGGGGAGTGAAATAGATCCTGAAACCGTATGCGTACAAGCAGTGGGAGCAGACTTGTTCTGTGACTGCGTACCTTTTGTATAATGGGTCAGCGACTTAATTTTAGTAGCAAGGTTAACCGTATAGGGGAGCCGTAGGGAAACCGAGTCTTAATAGGGCGTTTAGTTGCTGGGATTAGACCCGAAACCGAGTGATCTAGCCATGAGCAGGTTGAAGATCAGGTAACACTGATTGGAGGACCGAACCCACTTATGTTGAAAAATGAGGGGATGACTTGTGGCTAGGAGTGAAAGGCTAATCAAACTCGGAGATAGCTGGTTCTCCTCGAAAGCTATTTAGGTAGCGCCTCGTGTATCACCCTGGGGGGTAGAGCACTGTTTGGGCTAGGGGGTCATCCCGACTTACCAACCCCATGCAAACTCCGAATACCCAGGAGTGCGATCACGGGAGACACACGGCGGGTGCTAACGTCCGTCGTGGAGAGGGCAACAACCCAGACCGCCAGCTAAGGTCCCAAAGTTACAGTTAAGTGGGAAACGATGTGGGAAGGCTTAGACAGCTAGGAGGTTGGCTTAGAAGCAGCCATCCTTTAAAGAAAGCGTAATAGCTCACTAGTCGAGTCGGCCTGCGCGGAAGATTTAACGGGGCTCAAACTGTACACCGAAGCTGCGGATATCTTTTAGATATGGTAGAGGAGCGTTCTGTAAGCTGATGAAGCTCAATTGAGAAGTTGGGTGGAGGTATCAGAAGTGCGAATGCTGACATGAGTAACGACAAAGGGGGTGAAAAACCCCCTCGCCGGAAGACCAAGGGTTCCTGCGCAACGTTAATCGGCGCAGGGTGAGTCGGCCCCTAAGGCGAGGCTGAGAAGCGTAGTCGATGGGAAACAGGTTAATATTCCTGTACTTGTATATATTGCGATGGGGAGACGGAGAAAGCTAAACCAGCATGGCGACGGTTGTCCATGTTTAAGGTTGTAGGCTGAGGACTTAGGCAAATCCGGGTCCTTAAGGCTGAGAACTGATGACGAGATCTCTTTTAGAGATTGAAGTGGTTGATGCTCTGCTTCCAGGAAAAACCTCTAAGCTTCAGATATATAGGAACCGTACCCCAAACCGACACAGGTGGTCAGGTAGAGAATACCAAGGCGCTTGAGAGAACTCGGGTGAAGGAACTAGGCAAAATGGTACCGTAACTTCGGGAGAAGGTACGCCGATTTTGGTGATCAGACTTGCTCTGTAAGCTGAGGTCGGCCGAAGATACCAGTTGGCTGCGACTGTTTATTAAAAACACAGTACTCTGCAAACACGAAAGTGGACGTATAGGGTATGACACCTGCCCGGTGCCGGAAGGTTAATTGATGGGGTTAGCGTATGCGAAGCTCTTGATCGAAGCCCCGGTAAACGGCGGCCGTAACTATAACGGTCCTAAGGTAGCGAAATTCCTTGTCGGGTAAGTTCCGACCTGCACGAATGGTGTAACGATGGCCAAGCTGTCTCCACCCGAGACTCAGTGAAATTGAAATCGCTGTTAAGATGCAGCGTATCCGCGGCTAGACGGAAAGACCCCGTGAACCTTTACTATAGCTTCACAGTGAACTTTGAACCTATTTGTGTAGGATAGGTGGGAGGCTTTGAAACCAGGTCGCTAGATCTGGTGGAGCCATCCTTGAAATACCACCCTGGTATGTTTGAGGTTCTAACTCGGGTCCCTTATCGGGATCGAGGACACTGTGTGGTGGGTAGTTTGACTGGGGCGGTCTCCTCCCAAAGAGTAACGGAGGAGCACGAAGGTGCGCTAAGCATGGTCGGACATCATGCGGTTAGTGTAATGGCATAAGCGCGCTTAACTGCGAGACAGACACGTCGAGCAGGTACGAAAGTAGGTCATAGTGATCCGGTGGTTCTGTATGGAAGGGCCATCGCTCAACGGATAAAAGGTACTCCGGGGATAACAGGCTGATACCGCCCAAGAGTTCACATCGACGGCGGTGTTTGGCACCTCGATGTCGGCTCATCACATCCTGGGGCTGAAGCCGGTCCCAAGGGTATGGCTGTTCGCCATTTAAAGTGGTACGCGAGCTGGGTTTAGAACGTCGTGAGACAGTTCGGTCCCTATCTGCCGTGGACGTTGGAAAATTGAGAAGAGCTGCTCCTAGTACGAGAGGACCGGAGTGGACGAACCCCTGGTGTTCGGGTTGTGTCGCCAGACGCATTGCCCGGTAGCTACGTTCGGACAGGATAACCGCTGAAAGCATCTAAGCGGGAAGCCCCCTTCAAGATAAGTTTTCCCTGGGAATTTAATTCCCCTAAAGAGCCGTTAAAGACTATGACGTTGATAGGCTGGGTGTGTAAGTGCGGTAACGTATTGAGCTAACCAGTACTAATTGCTCGTGAGGCTTAACTATATAACGCCCAAGTGGTTTTATAGTGAATGATTATTCGTACAACGACGGGTAACGCAAATTGGATATGAGTCTTCGTTAGACAGCAGAGATTAAATTAGCTATTACTTGCTATTGTTAAAGACGCAGAATTAAGTGTTGTTGATGAAGTATCAGCAACCGAAGTTTTGCCTGACGACCATAGAGCTTTGGAACCACCTGATCCCATCCCGAACTCAGAAGTGAAACGAAGCATCGCCGATGGTAGTGTGGGAGGTCCCATGTGAGAGTAGGTCATCGTCAGGCTTCTATTAGAAACCCCAGTAGGTCGTCCTACTGGGGTTTTTTATTGCCTGGAAGAAAGTATTGTAAGTAACTCACTTTCGTTTTAATTATGTGAGCAGGTTCTTATCTTGTTGTTTGATTTGTGAACGACTGTAAAGTTTTGACTCGCAAGACATGATTTAATTAATTATTGGGTATACTTCCCTAACTTCTAATAAATCAGGACGCTGATTTCAACTATGAATGCATCTACAAACAACAAAATTGCTTTGTTATTTCTATCGCTAATGATGGCTAGTAG
>NZ_LWGG01000410.1:0-1787 GCF_001635365.1 Oleiphilus sp. HI0128
CGCATGAAAACAGACATCGAATCACTCCCTGACGACCCTATTTTACTGAAGAAACTTCTCGCAGAAAGAGATGAGACTATCGCTTATCTTACTGAGCAGTTTCGTTTAGCTCAGCATAAACAATTTGGTAAAAGCACTGAAGGCTACCCGGGTCAGGGCGAGCTATTCAATGAACTTGAGCAATTAGCAGATGAGTCTGAAGCGGAACCGACTGAAGCCGAAAAAGAGTCCATCACCTACGAACGCAAGAAACCTGTTCGTAAACCTTTACCCAAAGACTTACCACGCGACGTCATCATTCACGACCTGGCAGACGAAGACAAAAGCTGTGATGACTGCGGTCATGAATTACATCGCATGGGTGAAGATAAAAGCGAGCAGCTTGAATTCATTCCTGCCCAGATCAAAGTCATCGAACATGTGCGACCTAAATATAGTTGTCGTCATTGTGAGCAACATGCAACGAACGTCACGATTAAACAAACGCCGGTTCCGGCTTCACCTATTCCAAAAAGCTTTGCTACGGCGAGCTTGTTAAGCCAAATCATTACCAGTAAATATCAATATGGCTTACCGCTTTATCGACAAGAAAGTCTGTTCAAAGAATATGGCATCCCGCTTAGCCGACAAACGATGTCGAGCTGGTTGCTGAAGTGTACAGACTTACTCAAACCGCTTTATGACAAACTGCATGAAACCCTCTTGCGGCAAAATGTAATACAAGCAGATGAAACCACACTAAAGGTAATCGAATCCGACAAAACCAAATGTTATATGTGGTTATATTGCACCGGTACCGACTCACCCGGCAGCAATCACACAGACATTCCCAATATCGTGCTGTATGACTTCCATGAAAGTCGGGCAAGCCAGTGTGCGATTAATTTTCTACAAGGTCACTCAGGCTATTTACAGGTAGATGGCTATCAAGGTTATGAATCCACCCAAACGACATTAGTGGGCTGTTGGGCACATGCACGACGCAAATTCAAAGAGGCTGATATAGCGCAAAGCAAAGGCAAACCCAAAGCGGGAAAAGCTACTTGGGCGATGACTCACATCAAAAAGCTCTATCGAATTGAAACTGCCATAAAGGATAAATCGCCCAGAGAAAAACAGGCATATCGAGTCGTACATGCGACACCCTTGTTGAAAGAATATAAAATCTGGTTGGATAACTCGATTCTGCAGGTACCGCCTAAATCGGCCTTGGGCAAAGCACTCGCATACAGTTTAAATCAATGGCCAAAGCTGACACGCTACTTAGAAGATGGTCATCTGAATATCGATAACAATCGTGCAGAAAGAGCAATCAAACCCTTCGTGATAGGGCGAAAAAACTGGTTATTCTCAAACACCACTAGTGGTGCCCATGCCAGCAGTGTACTTTACAGTATTGTTGAAACGGCAAAGGCAAATGACCTTGTGCCATTCGATTATCTTCATTATCTATTGAAAGCACTTAGTAAAAGAGATCAGCAAGCAGAAATGGAAGATCTGCTGCCATGGAATGTCATACTAAATCATTAGATTCTTGGATATGTGCGCTTCGCCTTACGTTTACATCCGTTTTGCATTATTTGGACAAAACAGCGTACAAGAGAGTGAGCTAAAAGATCATACCCAATGTCGTCTTGGGAAGTATCTAATGTCAGATAAGGGCCAGTCGCTAAGTTCCAAAAAACGCTTCAAAGACCTATATGAAGATGTTCATCCGAAAGTACACGCGAAGGGTATAGAGATCTATAAGCTTGCACGAGCAGGCGCTGAACCATTATCTCTACAGG
>NZ_LWGG01000411.1:0-439 GCF_001635365.1 Oleiphilus sp. HI0128
AGGGAAGGTTTGCAGGGTGAAGACCTTACTCCCTTGCTGGGGGCCGGTGGCGATGCGGTAAGTCACCGAGGAACCGTGCAGTTGCGTGAGTACATCTCCTCCTTCCTCGTCCAGCGTCAACCAGGTATTCTCGGCATCTCGCTCCAACAGACCGCGTTTTTCCAGGCAGCGAGCGACCAGGTGGCTGAGGGTGTTAACGAGCGCATTGAGTTCATGTTGAGTGGGTGCCTTGACCCGATGGAACCGCCGTTGGCCATAGGTATCTTCGGCGTATACGCCATCGAGAAATAGCATGTGGTAATGGACATTAAGGTTGAGCGCAGAACCAAAGCGTTGGATCAACGTCACTGCACCGGTTTGTGCGGTAGCCTTGGTAAAACCAGCCTGCCTAATTAAATGCGTAGAGACGGTGCGGTAGACAATGCCTAACACTTTACCC
>NZ_LWGG01000412.1:0-1544 GCF_001635365.1 Oleiphilus sp. HI0128
CCTGGCGGGCATTCATTGGGGATTGTTTCTGCTTCGTGATGCATCCATCAATCTCTTCTTGCACAGTAATTTTGTCACTCTTCTAGCTTGGTTAGCAGCGTCTTGTGAGTCGATTTATAGTTCGCTCGTGTTCGCCTTCTGTTTTATCTATTTGCTGGTGATTGATCGAAAGCTATTTGAGGAAGAGGTGTTGGAGTCTTGGTTCATGAGGTTGAGATTGGTGATAACGCTTGTCGTTCTCGTTTCCTTGGTTTTTTCTGCAATGGTGTTTGACTGGTGAAACGAGTCAANCTCAACTGTTCTGCGCAACTAAATCAGGACACTTTTCTTAAAGAGTTTTCGTACTCGATTGGCGACATATCTTCGTTAGAAGTATGGAGCCGCTCTAAGTTGTAATAACGCATGTAGTCAGCCACATCATTTCTCATATGCTCTCTCGTTGGCTGGGGCACTTTCAAAACCCAGTCATGCTTTAAGCTTCCAAAGAACCGCTCCACAACAGAGTTATCCCAGCAAGCACCTACATCCCCCATGCTAGCTCTGATGCCATAATTACTCAGCAGTGTGCGATAACGCTTGCTGGTATACTGCGAACCTCTGTCACTATGAAACACCAAGCCTTTAGGAGGCTGGCGCAGATTATATGCCCTGATCATAGCTCGACTAACCAAGTCAGTAGTCATACGCTTATCAATCTGCCAGCCAACGATTCGGCGTGAAAATAAATCCATGACGATCGCGAGATACATCCAGCCTTCGCCTGTTTTCAGATAAGTCACATCGCCAGCCAAGATTTGATTTGGCCCAACCGGATTAAAGTTCTGGTTCAGCAAGTTATCTGCAACAGCATCACTGTGTTTACGCTTAGTTGTTGCCTTGTATGCAATGCGTTGCGTAACGACCAATCCAAGCTTAGCCATTAATTTTTGAGCGCTGTATTCAGTAATATCAAAGCCCTCTCTGCACAATCGTTTCCGCAGTTCTCTATAACCCAAACTACTTCGGCTTTTCTCGAAGATAGTTTTAGCTCTGCTATACAAATGTAACTGCTTTGGCGTAATAGATTTAGTTGGCCGTTTGAGCCAAGCATAATAAGCTGAGCGGCTAACACCCATTGCTTTGCAAAGTTTGATAACAGGATATGCTGAGGAAAGTTGTTGAATGGTTTGAAACCTTACTTGGTTTCCTTCAGCAGGAGGGCGCTGGCCTTTTTTAAAATCTCCTTTTCCATCTTCAGCTCTTTATTTTCCTTTCGGAGCCGAAGCAATTCAGCACGCTCATCTGTATTTAAGCCAGTACCAGATTGTTCCGCATCAAACTTGGCTTTCCAGTTGTAGAGCAACTTATCTGTAATACCCAATGAAGCAGCCGCTTTAGGAACGCTATAGCCTTGCTCGGTGACCAGGGCAACCGCTTCTTGTTTAAACTCTGTTGTATAACTTCTGTTCTTTCGTTTTGTCATTTAACACCTCAATAATTGGATTATATTCCTTATTGAAGTGTCCTGTTTGATTAAAGCAGATCACTATCAAAGATAGATTAGG
>NZ_LWGG01000413.1:0-824 GCF_001635365.1 Oleiphilus sp. HI0128
TGCGCACCTCCTTAAGACGAACCGCTTCGAAAGCGGCGAAGTTTGAAGGAGATAGAGGATAAATTAAGTGATTAAAATCAGTAATTTATCTTCGCTTGTTAAAGGTTTTGGTTTTCGGTTTTGAATTTAAATTTCTTCGAAAACAAATTAAAAAAAATCGTTGACAAGCAAATGAGACGCTGTAGAATACTCGCCTCGCTTGAGGGATCTCAAGCAAGCTCTTTAAAAAATTAACCAAGCAATTCGTGTGGGCGCTGGCTGAGATGATTTCACGATAAAGCACTCTGATCTAACTTGTTAGAGAGGATGTTGCTTAAGAAATTATCAAGTCAACGACCTGTACAATTTATTTGAACAGTAAGTAACTTGAGCAAGTATATGAAGCTTTTGCTTCGACTAGATTGAACTGAAGAGTTTGATCATGGCTCAGATTGAACGCTGGCGGCAGGCTTAACACATGCAAGTCGAGCGGTAACAGAGATAGCTTGCTATCTGCTGACGAGCGGCGGACGGGTGAGTAACGCGTAGAAAACTGCCCAGTAGTGGGGGATAGCCCAGAGAAATTTGGATTAATACCGCATACGCCCTACGGGGGAAAGGGGGCTTCGGCTCTCGCTATTGGATGTGTCTGCGTGGGATTAGCTAGTTGGTGAGGTAAGGGCTCACCAAGGCGACGATCCCTAGCTGGTCTGAGAGGATGATCAGCCACACTGGAACTGAGACACGGTCCAGACTCCTACGGGAGGCAGCAGTGGGGAATATTGCACAATGGGCGCAAGCCTGATGCAGCCATGCCGCGTGTGTGAAGAAGGCTTTCGGGTTGT